>CADBMW010000032.1 GCA_902795855.1 uncultured Lachnospiraceae bacterium | reverse complement strand
GGGCTTCTTTTCTATTCTTCATATTCGTTCTCCGTTTTATACTATTTTGCCCTCCAACACCTCATCCGGTTCCTTCGGAACCACCTTCCCCTCAAGGGGAAGGCAAATATAAATCTGTACCTAATCAGCTGTTCTTCTCGTAAGACGTCCCCGACATTTCACACAGTCTGAAGACCCTGTCCTGCAGATTGGTATCCTCTCTGAAAGCTCCCCTGAAGGTGGTGGTCAGCGTAACCGAAGGATTGTTCTTGATTCCCCTTGCGGTCATGCAGCTGTGCTTACCCTTTATTATAACTGCAACATCAGGTGAAAGTGTAGCCTTTTCCATTATATATGCAATATCCGTTCCGATTCTTTCCTGGAGCTGAAGTCTCTTTCCCACCATTTCTGCAATTCTGGCAATCTTGCTGAGACCTATAACTCTGTCTCTCGGGATATATGCAACTGCCACCTTCATATCATACATCAGAGCCATATGATGTTCGCAGTAGCTAAATATCTCGATATCCTTAACAAGTACCATATCTCCGCTTACAGGAGCATCAAAGGTTTTGTTAAACATGTTGGCTATCTCATCATTAGTATAGCCGATTCCTTCAAATATTTCAGCATACATTCTTGCTACTCTATCGGGAGTTTCCACCAGACCTTCTCTGTCCGGATCTTCTCCTATGGCTTCAAGTATTCCTCTTATATGTTCTCTGATTTTTTCCTGATTTACTGACATTTTTTCCTCATCCTTCTTATATTTGTTTATACTCCCCTTTTATCCGGGTCCCATATAAACTTATGCAGCTGCAGCTGCAAATGTACGTCATTCATTTTATACTGCTTCATATATTCCACTATTGTCTCGGGATGGATACTACCGAACACCGGACTTATGTAAACCGGTATGTTCCTGTCCAACAGATTCATTTCCCGGATCACTTCTCTTGCTTTTTCCAGATCCTCCCGGTTTCCCACCACAAACTTCACTGAATCCCAGGAAGTTAAATGATCATAATTCTCCATCACCATGGCTTCTTCCATTCCACTGGAAGGGCATTTATAATCCAGGGTAAATGTTATCTTATCCTGTAGATTTTTCTCTTTTCGAAGCATCGCCGTTTCTTCTATGGCCACGGCTCCGTTGGTTTCCAGCTCAACCCTAAAGCCCCCGGAAGCAATTCTTTCAATCAGCGGATTTATATCCTTCTGAATCAGTGGCTCTCCACCGGTAAGGGTTACATTTTTTATACCGCTTTCTGAGATTTTATCCATTATCTCCTCAGAGGTCATTTCCACGCAGGGAGCATCCTGAGGTATGGCCCAGGCGGTATCACAGTAGGAGCAGTTCAGATTACAGCCCACGAACCTAATGAAGTATGCCAGCTCGCCGGCTCTGCTGCTTTCTCCATTTATGCTGGCAAAGCATTCAGCTACTCTATAAATCATTATCATTCCTCATAGCAGGCATAGTTTTCCGGAGTTTCATATACTCCTGCATTTTTCACATTATAGCCCATATTTTTCATTACATTATAAAAATAGTAAGCAAAGTTTTCTGCGGTCGGTCTGAAATCTACCTCATGTAATGAGAAGCCTTCGCTTTTAAGCGCTTCTATTGTAGTATCCTTCAGGCTGCCCTTCTCATATATGAGAGTGTGATCCAGCTTATCAGTTTCATTTTTCAAATGATCTCTCAGGACGCCGAAGTCCACCACCATTCCTCTTTCCTGGCCCTGGGCTTCCACCGCTTCACTGCTTACTTCAATTTCCACAACCCATCTGTGTCCGTGAATGTTGGAACATTTTCCAACATACCCTTTTAGAAAATGGGCGCTGTCAAAGTTTGATTTAACCTTTAATATATACATATTCCAAGAATTCTCCTTGCTCAGAAAAAGGGCGCAAAGATTGCGCCCTTTCAGTCCTGGTATTTTTATAGTAGGATGGCACTAACGAACTACTGTTTATTCTTTTTAAGGGCGTATGGATTAAATTCCAAGGAATTTCTTTACCACACTTTCCATTTCCTCCTTGTCGCATACTGTATCATGCATAACAGGA
Organism: uncultured Lachnospiraceae bacterium; assembly: GCA_902795855.1. Lineage (GTDB taxonomy): Bacteria > Bacillota > Clostridia > Lachnospirales > Lachnospiraceae > Eubacterium_Q. Next base: position 7,548 of record CADBMW010000032.1, on the reverse strand, counting down.
GCATTTCTTATCTCTTCCACTGCCGCAGGAATTCTTACAGCGCTGATCTTCTCCAGTTCATCAACCAGCTGGAAGTCATCACCAGCTGCAAGGGAAGAATCTATAGCTTCTACAACGCTTCTTGCAAATTTATAAGGACTTGCTGTGGAAGCAATGATAGCAGGAGTATTGTCTCCTGTCTCTTCTTTATATTTGTCAAATACCTTAACGGCTACAGCTGTATGTGTATCCAGCACATATCCGTCCTCGTCATAAACCTTCTTTATTGTCTCTGAAACCTCATCCATGGTTGCAAAGTTACCATAGAAATGGAAGAGATTCTTCTTCATCTCATCTGTGATCTCATAGCTGCCGTTTTCAGCAAGGCTCTTCATAAGCTCACTATTCTTCTCAGCATCATTTCCGGCTATACGATATATCAGTCTCTCCAGGTTGCTGGAAATGAGAATATCCATGGATGGAGATGATGTAAGGATGAAGTCTCTGTTTCTGTCATATTTTCCTGTTGTGAAGAAATCATAAAGCACCTTGTTATCATTTGATGCGCAGATAAATTTCTTTACAGGAAGTCCCATAAGGCTTGCATAATAAGCAGCCAGGATGTTTCCGAAGTTACCTGTATGTACTACTATGTTTATCTCGTCACCGGCCTTAACTGTTCCAGCCTTGATAAGTCTTGTATATGAATAAACGTAATATACCATCTGAGGAACCAGACGGCCGATATTTATTGAATTAGCTGATGAGAATCTGAAGCCCTTCTCATCCAGATACTTCTCCAGCTCTTTGTCGGAGAACATTTTCTTAACTCCGGTCTGAGCATCATCGAAGTTACCTGTGATACCTGCCACAAATGTGTTAGAACCCTTTTCGGTAACCATCTGCTTTTCCTGAATAGGGCTTACACCGTTCTTTGGATAGAATACTGCAATTCTTGTTCCCGGTACATCTGCGAAGCCTGCCAGAGCAGCCTTACCTGTATCACCTGAAGTAGCTGTAAGAATAACAATTTCCTTATCCATGTTATTCTTCTTTGCAGCTGTTGTCATGAGATATGGAAGGATTGAAAGCGCCATATCCTTAAATGCTATGGTTTTTCCATGGAACAGCTCGAGAATGTAAGCGCCATGATGATATTTGACAGGAGCTATAAGCTCTGTATCAAATTTGCTGTCATAGGCACCTTCTATACATTTCTTTAATTCTTCTTCTGTGAAATCAGTGAACATGCGGCTCATAACCTCATAAGCCACTTCCTGATAATTCATTTCGGCAAGATCCTCGAAGCTTATGTCCAGGGCAGGGATTTCATCAGGAACGAAGAGTCCCCCGTTCTCAGCCAGTCCCTTAAGTATAGCTTCACTTGCTGTAGCTGTCTCATCTGCATTTCTTGTACTTCTGTATAAAAATGACATGCTTTTCTCCTTTATATCTTATATATGAGATTTATTGTTCTACTTTATGACACACAGATTGCTCCATTTTCTAGGAAATTTCTATCTTTACTTAATTGCATCATATATGTTCTGGGCGAAGGTCTGATATCCGGCACTTGTAAGGTGAATTCCGTCACCACTGAAAAGTCCTTCATTAGCCATACCCTTTGACTGCCAGTCTATAAGGGTTACGTTGCTGTTTGCATTACACAGCTTGCTTATTACATTATTTACCTCGCCGTACCAGTTAAGCTTTGGTCCGTAGGTATTTACCCAGAATATTCTCTTATCACTGCCTATGCTGTCTATCAGCTTCTGGCCGTCAGCCTCAGAGAATGGGCCGTTTGTACCAAGCTCGATTACTACTGTATTTCCCAGAGTGCCTGACTGCTTCATCTGATTTACTATATCGAAGCCGGCAACCATCTGCCTTCCTACCTTACCATCTATGTTAGCGTTAGGAACAAGAGCTCTCAGATTGGTTGTAGCACCAACCATAAGTGAGTCTCCTATCATGGAAACGCTTGAAAGGTCTGCAGGGTTATTATTTACTACAGTTGCTGTGGTAGGAGCTTTTCCATTATAAAGATAAACATCTGCTGTTCTCTTACCAAATGCCAGCGCCTCTGCATGTGTATTAAAGAATATATCGATATGATTTCCTGTTATGGCTCCACCTCTGTCGTCTACTGTATAAACCTTACCATTTATGATCATCTGTGTACCGAAGGCATATCTCTTGTCAGCGGCTATGGTATGGTTTGCAGTAGCAGGACGTCCACTTGCTGTTATACCATTTGTCTTACCGCAGCAGATAACACATGGGCAATATCCTGTCAGAATAAACTGTCCCAGATATGTTCCGCTGGAATTATCCGCAAATACTCCCATTGAATTCTGAGTTACAGAAACTGTAGTGTTTCCAACTTCCTTGATCTGATTCAGCTCATGTCTTGAACTTCTGTCTCTTGCCTCGTCGCCCTTTGACACTGCAAGCTTTTCTCTGTCATTGCTCTCAAGGAGGGCTTCCAGCGCAGCCTTATCCTTCTTTTCCTGTTCTGTAAGTGTTTTGCCGTCGCTGTATGCTCCTACATTATCATTTACAAATCCGGAGCTTCCGGCAGCTACATCTGTTACACTGACAGAATCATAAGGAACTCTTGCATAAAGCTCACCCATCTTAGGCTCATCATAAAGAGGAGTCAGGGCTATCATTCTGCCCATATCCTTGGTTACTTTTCTTCTATCTTCTATAACGGAATGAAGGCACGCAAAAACAAGTGCTGCTATAACCAGCACTGAAAATATCGCCTTAAATCTCTTTTTTAAGAATTTTCCAAACTTTTTCAACTCAAAATCTCCCGTTATTATTCCCAAAGCCACTTCATGAAACTATAACACCTCAAAAGATTTCGGTCAAGTATCTTGATAATTTATCAAACTTTTTTCAAAAATGTTATCTTATTTCTTCTATTAATACTATCATATCCTTCTCGAATTCGATCTCGCTGGCTCTTTTTCTCAGCTTTGCACTTCCGTAGATTCCCTCGGTGTACCAGGCCACGTGCTTTCTGAATTCACGGATACCGATATATTCCCCCTTTTCTTCTACCATGAGCTTAAGGTGTCTCAGCATAACCTCCTTCAGCTCATCTGTATCTCTTCTTACAACTTCCTTCCCCGCCAGTCCATCCTTTATTTCTTTGAATATCCAGGGATTTCCTTTGGCAGCTCTGGCTATCATCACGCTGTCGCAGCCGGTTTCTTCCTTCATCCTTTTTACGTCTGCCGCATTTTTTACGTCCCCGTTTCCTATAACCGGAATCTTAAGCACATCCTTTACGGCTTTTATTACAGACCAGTCCGCATTTCCGGAGTAATACTGTTCTCTGGTTCTGGCATGAACTGCCACTGCAGCCGCTCCTCCCTGCTCAGCCGCAAGGGCCACCTCCGGCGCATTTATATTATCCGGGGAAAATCCGGATCGTATCTTCACTGTAACCGGAATGGATACACACTGCACAATTTTTGAAACTATGGCCTCCACCAGCTGGGGATTCTTCATAAGCGACGAGCCCTCGCCGTTATTTACAATCTTGGGAACCGGGCAGCCCATGTTAATGTCTATGAAATCGAAGCCTCTGGGTTCCAGCTTCTTCGCCTCCCCTGAAAGGATATCCGGATCATTTCCAAAAAGCTGAACTCCCACCGGTGCCTCCCTGGGGTCAGTCTTCAGCAGCAGATCTGTTTTCTTGCTTCCGTACATGAGCCCCTTGGCCGATACCATTTCCGTAACCATAACGTCCGCTCCGTACTCTTTACATAGAATACGAAATGGCAGGTCTGTTACTCCTGCCATTGGTCCGAGTATTAATTTGTCAGTAAATAAATCCTTCATATAATATACTCTTTATTCCGATATCCTGAAATGGACATCTATTTCTGTTTATCATGAATGATCCTGAGTCCGTGAAGTGTCAGCTCCGGATCATATACATCGATTGCATCAGTAGCTTCAGAGATAAGCTTGCCAAGTCCGCCTGTGGCAACTACCTTTATTCCTGAAAGGCCTGATTCCTCCTTCATCTTCCTTATGATGTATTCGGTCTGGCCCACATAGCCGTAATAGATACCGGCCTGCATACTTGAAACAGTATCATTTACAAGTATGTTATCCACCTTTTTGATTTCAACCTCAGGAAGCTTTGCAGTGCCCGTCCAGAGGGCATTTGCTGCAAGTCTGATTCCCGGCGATGTGACTCCGGCTGTGAAGGTTCCGTCCCCCAGCACCAGGTCATGGGTTGTAGCAGTTCCGAAATCAACTACGATAACCGGTCCGCCATACATTTCGTAGGCTGCCACTGCATCTACAAGTCTGTCTGCACCCAGCTCCTTGGGATTCGGTATAGCTATTCTGATACCGGATTTTACTCCCGGCGCAACTATGAGAGGATTAACTCCAAAGTATTTGATAATTCCGCTGGTAAGGGAATGCATTATGTTTGGAACAACTGATGAAATGATAACGTCCGTGATGCTGCTTCCCTTTATTTCATTTATCTCCAGCCACTCTCTGAAAAATACTCCGTATTCATCAGAGGTACGATTTGTTTTGGTGATCATCCTGAACTGCTTTACCAGAGTGCTGCCGTCAAAGATTCCCACCGTGATATTTGTATTTCCCGCATCTACTGCAAATAGCATTTGTCTACTCCTGATTTTTTAATTTCCCGGGCGCATCATAATCAGCAGCTCGTAGTACTCCTCCAGCTGTTCGAAGAGCTCCCTCTTGTCATTTCTCATCTGATTCACCTTCAGGCCGCTGCCGATCTCGTCATAGAGGAAATCATTTTCCTCATAATCTGTGGCAATGGCCAGGCCACCCTCGTCGTCGTAGTAGAGAGTTATGACTCCACCTATTTCCTCCGTGAAAATGACACAGGCTATCTTAAGCTCGTCCTTTATCTTCTGAGGAAGATTTGAATACCTTGGGTTCAGATAGAATTTTTCAGTATATTTGGATGCGCTGCAAAGAATCTGTTCTTCTGTCATTTTATCTGACTATGCCTCCTCCAGCTGAGCGCTTATAACATCATGCATTGAATACATTCCTGCCGGCTTACCTGCAAGGAACTTAGCTGCACTGACAGCACCATTTCCGAAAATGTTTCTGGAATAGGCTACGTGTCTGATTTCTATAACCTCGTCAGGACCTGCAAATATTACATCATGTGTTCCTGGTATGGATCCGGCTCTCACTGCTGATATTCCCAGCTCCTTAGCGCCTCTCTTTTCACGCTTGGTGCTGCGGTCATAAACATATTCAAACTCTCCGCCCACTGCATCATTTACTGCATCTGCAAGAGCAAGGGCTGTTCCCGAAGGAGCATCCAGCTTGTTATGATGATGCTGTTCAACTATTTCTACATCAAAGCCTGCAGGGCAGAAAACAGAAGCTGCTGTTTTCAGCATGTTGATAACAGTATTTATACCAAGGCTCATGTTAGCTGAACGAAGAATTGCAACCTTGCCGGAAGCCTCCTCTATGCTTTTCAGCTGTTCATCAGAAAATCCTGTGGTACAGAGAACTACCGGAACATTTTTGCCGGTGGCATAAGACAGTATGTTATCCAGCACCTTTGGTGATGAGAAATCTATTATAACATCTGCCTGTTCTTTTATATCCTCAGGACTCTGATAAACAGGATAACCAAGGGTTCCGTCGTCTACCAGATCTATACCTGCAACAATCTCTGCATCGGCATCGGCTTTAACTATATCGGTTATAACCCTGCCCATGCGTCCGCTGCAGCCACTCATTATTATCTTTGTCATATTATATTCCCCTTTTGGATTGTGAATTAATAACTATATTAGAATTCGATTCCGTATTCCTTCATTGTCTTCTCAAGGAATGCTGCATGCTCAGGCTCCATCTCTGTAAGTGGAAGTCTTACCTTACCATTTGTAAGTCCCATAAGCTGAGTTGCCTTCTTAACAGGGATTGGATTAACCTCGCAGAAAAGAGCCTTGCAAAGATCGATAGCCTTAAGCTGAAGTGCTCTTGAACCTTCAATATCTCCCTGGAAGAACTTCTCACACAGATCATGAGTATCATCAGGGATAATATTTGCGGTAACAGAGATAACACCGATTCCACCAAGTGACATAAGTGGAAGAATCTGATCATCATTTCCTGAATAGATGTCGATGCATCCATTAGCCAGGTGAGCCAGCTCAGCAACCTGTGATATATTTCCGGATGCTTCCTTGATAGCTACTACATTCTCGATTTCCTTAGCCATCTTTACTGCTGTAGCAGGAAGAATGTTAACTCCTGTTCTGCTTGGTACATTGTAAAGAATGATAGGTGAATCAACCTGACTTGCAACCTTTTCATAATGCTGGAAAAGGCCATTCTGTGTACACTTATTATAATATGGTGTAACCATGAGAAGACCGTTAACGCCGCATCTGTCAGCTTCCACTGAAAGCTCGATGGCAGTCTGAGTATCATTGGAACCGGTTCCTGCGATAACAGGAATGCGGCCATTTGCCTGCTCTGTTACAACTGCTATACATTCCATATGCTCTTCAACTGTCATAGTTGCAGACTCACCGGAAGTACCGCACACGATAATCGCATCAGTTTTATGCTCTACATGAAAATCAACCAGCTCTCTGAGCTTTTCAAAATCAACCTCAAGACCTTCCTTGAAGGGAGTTACCAACGCTACACCTGATCCTTTAAAAATTGCCATTTTCATATCCTCCTCTGACAAATAAAATAAAACCGAAACAAAGTGTTTCGGTTTAACTTACAAATTAATGAAAAAACCGTAGCACTCCATCTCACATAAGATGACAGTTCTCAGACTATTAATCTGAGCCCCAGCATTTATGACTCCCGGGACTTAGGATCAAACTCCTGTCCTTCATAAACACTTCGGCGGTTTTCCCTTTCACATACCATAAACTGAGTGGGAACTCATGCGCATATGCTACTAATGATCACCGCAGCCTCTACATTAGACTTACTATAACACCCCAACCCACACATGTCAAACTAAAACTGAATCAATAGGGAAGGCAAAAAAATGGCTGACTCCTATGGAATCAGCCACTGTTTTTATGTTTGCGTCCTAGAGGATTCGAACCCCCGACCTTCTGGTCCGTAGCCAGACGCTCTATCCAGCTGAGCTAAGAACGCGTACTTAAAAAGCGAATGTTATAATAACACCTCTACCCACTTAATGTCAAGCATAAAGTTCTTTTTGGTTGAACATACTGAAAAACTGTAGTCTCCACGGTCTAAAGAGCCGGTTATAACTTCGTACTTTTTCCCTTTCAGATCAAACCCCCTGGAAATGATATCATTCTTATATACCTCTTCCAATAATGGCAAATCCCCCACCTTTTCAAGCCTGTAATCTGTGGTGAAGCTGCTAAGTGGTGCGGTGACTCCAATCCCTACACATTTAAGGAAGCTTTCTTTTATGGTCCACACATTTCTGAAATTCTTCTGATTTCCGGCTATGTAATCCTTATCCTCCTGGGAGAACATTCTGTTGGAAATTCTGAATTCCTTATCCTCTTTATGCTCTATGTCTAT
>CADBMW010000031.1 GCA_902795855.1 uncultured Lachnospiraceae bacterium | reverse complement strand
TTTGCCTTCCCCTTGAGGGACGGCCTGTGTGCCGGTGGCACACGTTTTAGGCCGATTGACCGAGTCGGAGACGAGACCAAGGTGGTTCCGAAGGAACCAGATGAGGTGTATATAGATAATATGAATAACAACAATAATAAAAAAAGCAACATCTACCTCATAGGCTTTATGGGCTCAGGCAAAAGCACTGTAGCCTCAAAGCTGAGTGAGGAATATGGATATAATATAGTAGAAATGGATCAGGCCATAGTCGAAAAAGAGGGAATGTCCATAAATGAAATCTTCGCTAAAAATGGTGAAGAATATTTCCGCCAGACTGAAACCGGTCTGCTGAAGGAAATATCCGGAATGGAGAACATGGTAGTTTCCTGTGGCGGTGGAGTAGCCACAAGAGATGAAAATATCCGCCTTATGAAGGAATCCGGAAAGGTCTTTCTTCTCAGTGCAGAGCCTGAGACAATATATGAAAGAGTAAAGGATGATGACAGCCGTCCTCTTCTCAGAGGGAACATGAACATTCCATATATAGCTGAGATGATCGAGAAAAGGCGGCCCATGTATGAACGTGCCGCAGATGTAACAATCTCCGTAGATGGTAAAGAAATTACCGAGATCTGCCGGGAAGTCCGGAGTCATATACAGTAAAAATGGCCCTCAAAGGGCCATTTTATAATTAATGAACAAAAAATATTAGTATAATTGTCATATATTCAGTCTTGATTATGTTAATAAAAAGAGTTATAAATTATTTTCAATATTGATAGATTAACTGAAGACACCATTTACTTCAAGGTTCCATTTATGGAGGTAACGAATGACTGAAAAGAGAACAGTTGATATGACAATTGGATCACCAGCTAAGCATATACTTGGATTTATGCTGCCAACACTTGTAGGATATCTGTTCCAGCAGCTTTACAGCATGGCGGATACGGTTATAATCGGAAGATATCTGGGCGAGGATAGTCTGGCTGCAGTAGGCTCTACAGGTTGTATGTGTTTCATGATTATTGGCTTTTGCATGGGTCTGTGTTCAGGTTTTTCAATACCTATAGCACAGAAATTTGGCGCGAAGGACTTTACGTCCATGAGAAAATTCGTGGCAAATTCCATCTGGTCATGCATCGCATTTGCAATAGTCATTGCTACAATCTTCTATCTGATGTGCATGAATATTCTGGAGGCTCTTAAGACTCCTTCAAATATAATAGGCGAGGCTTATACATACCTTTCAATTCTTTTCATTGGTATTCCTGTAACCATGATGTATAACATGGCATCAAGTATCATGAGAAGTCTTGGAGACAGCAGGACACCTGTTTACTTCCTGCTTCTGTCCTCAGTAATAAATATCATTCTTGATATTATTATGGTCGGACCTATGGGAATAGCCGGACCTGCATGGGCTACAGTAATAGCACAGTTAGTATCAGGACTTCTCTGTATCGTATATATGAGAAGAAAGTATGAGATACTCAGACTCAGCAAGCTTGATATGAAATTTGAGCCTGCATATGTTGGAAAGCTTGTATATGTAGGAATACCTATGGGACTTCAGTATTCCATAACAGCTATCGGAAGCGTGCTGCTTCAGTCAGCTGTCAATGTACTGGGAAGTACCTATGTTGCAGCATCTGCAACAGCCATCAAGGTAAGCCTTTTCTTCTGCTGTCCATTTGATGCTCTCGGATCAACAGCTGCAACCTATGGCGGACAGAATATGGGTGCGGGAAAACTGGACAGAATCGGAAATGGTCTCAAGTGGTGCATAATGATCGGCTTTGTTTATTCAGCCGTGGCATATTTTGTACTGGGAATTCTGAGCAAGAATTTTGTAGTGCTCTTCCTGGAGGAGCCAAGTGCTCTGCTGATTGAAAATACGGTAATGTACCTTAAGTTTAATTCAATGTTCTATTTCCTTCTGGCTCTTGTAAATATAGTCAGATTTATGATACAGGGAATGGGATATTCCATGATAGCTATAGTTGCGGGAGTATTTGAAATGGTTGCCCGCGGAATTGCAGGACAGGTACTAGTACCGAATTTCGGATATATTGCAGCTTGCCTTGCCAGCCCTCTTGCATGGTTTATGGCAGACATATTCCTGATCGTAGTTTATAAACTGATCATGAGGCGTCTCAAGGGCAAACAGCGATTCATCCACAGTCAGATTAGTACCGTACATGTTATGTAAATCATTCTTTGGTATAAAAAACAGATAAAAATAGCATAATCTTTGTATTTTTCTTTAAAAAAATACGAAAAAAGCCACAAAATCTTGTGGCTTTTTCTTTTTGTTAGTGTTACAATAACTCTGTCTACGTTCTGTAAACCAATTTTAGGAGATAATCAGTGAACAAAAAGATAAGAAAAATACTTTTATGTATAGCTGCCGTATTAATGATATTTCTCTGCGCCACAGTAGGAAATTCAAAGGCAGGAGAAGGTAACAGAAACAAATCTCGTTCTATCAAGGCCAATGCCGCTGAGACCGAGAGCTCTTTTGATGTGGTGGATACTGAGGAGGATAGCTATATGGTTTATGGGGATGTGGATTTTAAGGAAGAAGAGAAGGCGTCTGACGGCGATGCCATAGAAAGCATATCTGCCCAGGCAGCAAATACTGCCGAGAAGGATGAGATAGCTGAAAAGATTGACGAAATGACTATCGAAGAGAAGGTTGCACAGCTCTTCATTATCACACCGGAAGCTCTTACAGATAATACGGGAGTTACCATGGCAGGAGATGCAACCAAAGAAGCAATAGATAAAACCCCTGTAGGCGGTATCATTTATATGGGAGACAATCTTCAGTCCAAGACACAGGTTCAGGAGATGCTTTCAAATACCAATGAATACAGTGAAGAAAGAATGGGACTTCCTATGTTCCTCTGTGTTGACGAAGAGGGAGGAACCGTTGCAAGAATTGCAGGAAGCGGAAGATTTGATGTGGACAGAGTTGGCAATATGTCCGACGTAGGTGCCACAGGAGATGAGGAGAATGCAAGAAAAGCGGGAGAGACCATAGGAACATATCTTTCAGATCTTGGTTTCAACGTGGATTTCGCTCCGGTTGCAGATGTTCTCACAAATCCGGACAACTCCATCGTAAAATATCGTTCCTTTGGAAGCGATTCAGATACTGTATCAGATATGTCAGTTGCCATGGCAAAGGGACTTGAGTCAAAGGGACTTGAAGCTGTCTATAAGCATTTCCCTGGACATGGTGCAACAGCAGGAGATACTCACCTGGGAGCAGCATTTACCAACAAGTCAGTTGATGAGCTCAGCGAGTCAGAGCTGGTTCCTTTCCAGAAGGCTATAGATGATGGAGCAAGCTTCATCATGGTTTCACATATTTCTGCACCTGGTATCACAGGACATGACACACCGGCATCACTTTCAGATATCATTATAACCGATATCCTGAGAGATAAAATGGGATACAAGGGAATAGTTATTACAGATGCCATGGAAATGGGAGCTATATCCCAGAAGTATTCATCTTCAGAGGCTGCTATACTTGCACTTGAAGCCGGAGCAGACATTATACTTACACCGGAGAATTTCAGGGATGCTTATGAAGGAGTCCTTGGTGCAGTTGATTCAGGAAAGATATCTGAGGAGCGTATAGATGAATCAGTCAGAAGAATCCTGGAAGTCAAGATGAACATGGATGAGCCAAGAGACTACGCAGACAACTCCAAATAGGTCTGACCATAATTAAGTAATTCATGGGGGCGTACGGGCAACCGGACGTCCCCTTCATGCATAAATAGGAGAGAACATTATGAGGAAATTTGAGAAATCCGTAAAACTGAACAATGTATGCTATGACATCAGAGGCCCCGTTATGGACGAGGCAAACAGAATGATAGCAAGAGGGGAAGAAATCCTTAAATTAAACATTGGAAATCCTGCCACCTTCGGATTTGCGGCGCCGGACAGCCTTATCGATATAATGTCTCAGAATCTGACACGCACCGAAGGCTATTCAGATTCAAAGGGTCTGATATCCGCAAGAGAAGCCATAAAAAAATATGATGAGAAAAAGGGAATCCCCAATGTAACTGAAGATGACATTTATACCGGAAACGGTGTCAGCGAGCTGATCACTCTTTCCATGCAGGGACTGCTGGATTACGGAGATGAGATACTGGTTCCTTCACCGGACTATCCTCTTTGGACAGCCTCTGTTACACTGGCAGGAGGAACTGCAGTACATTACATCTGCGACGAGGCGGCAAACTGGTATCCGGATGTAAAGGATATAGAAAAAAAGATCACCCCGAGAACAAAGGGTATCGTTATCATAAATCCAAACAATCCTACGGGAGCTCTTTATCCGAAGGAAATTCTGGAGGCAGTGGTAAGCCTTGCCAGAAAACATGATCTTATAATATTTGCAGATGAAATATATGACAGACTGGTAATGGACGGAAAGAAGCATACCTCCATAGCCAGCCTTGCACCGGACCTGGTATGTATAACCTACAACGGCCTTTCCAAATCACATCTGATAGCAGGCTACAGAGTGGGCTGGATGAGCATCTCAGGAGACAAGTCCCAGGCAAAGGGATATATAGAAGGTATCAAGCTGCTTTCATCCATGAGACTCTGCTCCAATGTTCCTGCACAGTCACTTATAGCACCGGCCCTGGAAATGCCTGAAGAAACTGAAAAACTGGTGGTTCCGGGTGGAAGAGTGTATGAACAGAGAGAATGCATAGTAAATATATTAAATGACATTCCCGGCATTTCAGTAGTGAAGCCGGAGGCAGCATTTTACTGCTTCCCTAAGCTGGACGTTAAAAAGTTTAATATTCATGATGATGAGAGATTTGCCCTGGATGTTCTTCGAAAGAAGAAAATCCTGTTTACCCATGGTGGTGGTTTCCATTGGGAAGTACCTGATCATTTCAGAATAGTTTATCTTCCGGAAATGAGTGTACTGAAGGAAGCAGGAGCAAATCTTAAGGAATTTCTGGCAGATTATAGACAGGAGGACTAAAGTGGAAAAGAGCTTATTGGTTGAATCAAATATAAAAGGACAGCTTTTTGATGACATAAAGGAAGTGGCTGAAACTGATATGGACTGGTCACAGCTTGAGGGAAAGACCGTGCTCATAACCGGAGCATCAGGTTTTATAAGCTTCCATCTGGTAGCAGCCCTGCTTCTCAGAAATGATATGTATAATTCAAACATTACCGTTATGGGAATGATAAGAAGCCTGGACAGAGCTTTGAAAAAGTATGGAAATCTGGCTGAAAGAGAGGATCTGATCCTGGAGGAACAGGATGTATGTACTCCTTTTGATCTGCTGCTTCCTGCAGACTACGTGATCCATGCTGCATCCCAGGCCTCAAACTGGCATTTTGAAAATGATCCTGTAGGAACCATAAGAGCTAATCTTGTGGGAACTGACAATGCCCTTGAATATGCCAGAAGATGCGGAGCCGTAACCCTTATCGTTTCAAGTCTTAAAACCTATGGACTGGTTACTGACGGATCTCATGAATTAATGGAAGAAAGTCAGGGATATATTGATCCTGATTCATATAAGAACTGCTATGCAGTAGGAAAACGAGCTTCAGAAACTCTGGCAGCCAGCTATGCAAAGCAGTATGGACTGGATGTAAAGCTTGTAAGACCAAGCTATATATTCGGAGCGGCCAGCCTGGATGATGACAGAGTCTGGGCACAGTTCATAGCCAATGTTGTAAGAGGAGAAAACATCCTGCTTAAGAGCAACGGTGCGCCATACAGATCCTTCTGCTATGTGACTGATACAGCCAGAGCTATACTCATGGTACTGCTTAAGGGAGAAAATGTATTTCCATATAACATTTCCAGCAAGGAAGGGGATGTTACCATCAGAGACTTCGCTAAGAAGGCTGTGGAAGCATTTCCGGAGAGAGGACTCAGCCTCAGCTTTGCCAATCCGGAGGATGAGAAGGAAGTAACCATAGATTACTCAAAGCAGACACCTGAGATAATGAACAGTGATAAATTGCGTGGACTTGGATGGGAGCCATATGTGGATATAACCGAAGGAATCAAGAGAGCGGTTCGAATTCTGGAAGAACTTATGTAAACAATTTTTCAAAAAGTAGATTGAATATATTTTTGAAAAATGTTAGACTATATAGGTAAAAGTGGGTAAGTGTGCTTACCTGACAGAAAAAGGAAGACATCCATGGTTAGAGTAATAAAGGTTTTTATAGGCCTTGTTGCTGCGTTTTTGTTGTTCGTAGTTGTAAATGATTACGTTCAGGATTACAAAAATGCATATGATGAGGAATTAACAAGTACATATTCGGCACCGGGTGAAGAGGTAGAGATTGAGATACCTGAAGATTCATCTGCCAAAGAGGTGGCAAAGATACTTCATAAAGCAGGACTCATTAATTTTGAGAGAGCTTTCGTAAAGAGACTTCAGGATTCTGACTACAGAGGAAAGCTTAAGTCAGGAACCTTTACACTGAGAAAAGGAATGAATACTCTGGAGATGATGGAAATCATCTGTAAAGAGGATGAAGGTTCAAAGGTTATAAAGCAGCTGGTAATTCCGGAGGGATATACCATAGATATGATCGCTGACAAGTGCCAGGAGGAAGGCATCTGTTCAAGAAGTGATTTTATCAATGCAGTAAAATCTATTACCTCAAATGATTTCGAATATCTGAACGACGTTCCATCAGGTGCAAATGTAAGATATAAGCTGGAGGGATATCTCTTCCCGGCTACATATGACATTACAAAGAATACAAAGGCCATCGACCTTGTAAATATGATGCTTAATGCATTCACTCTCTACTATACAAGAGAATTGAACAGCATGGCTCTTGAAAGAGACATGAATTCCTTCCAAGTGCTTACTGTAGCTTCCATGATAGAAAGAGAAGCAAAGATAGATGAAGAGAGACCGAAGATAGCATCTGTTATATACAATCGTATGGAGAAGGAAATGCTTCTTCAGATAGACTCGACGATACTCTATCCGATGACTGAAGGTATGTATGATGTTCCGAAGCTGAGCAAGGATGATCTGGCATACACTTCACCCTATAATACATATGTTTCCAGCGGACTTCCTGTAGGACCTATCTGTAATCCGGGTCTCGCTTGTATCAAGGCAGCACTGGAGCCAGAGGAAACAAATTATCTCTATTATCATATTGTAGATGAAGAGAAGGGTGAACATGTGTTTACCGAGACCTACGAGGAACATGAGGCTACACAGACCGGAGGATCGGATCTAAATGGCGACGGCATTCCCGATACAGAAGTAAATCAATCGGGTTTTGAAGATAATAATGCCGAAAGCGATGTCTGGAGCAACCAGACAGACTGACATGCGTTGATTAACTTGATAATAGGAGGACAAGATATAAAATGAGAAGCTTTAGATTTACTGCCAAGAATCTCGGACGTGAACGCTATCTCACATACATAATGGGCGAAGGTATGGAGATAGATGAAGATGTCCTTGATTTTTGTGAGGAACATAGTGTCGCAGAAATACTGGACATTATGTATGAGGAAGATGATGATTTTGATTATCTGACATATGATGTGACAGGTAAGATGACTGTAGAAAAGTATTCCGAAGGTGTCATGGACAAGGAAAAGGTGCTGAAACTTCTCAGAAATGTAGCTCTGGGAATGATAAGCATCAAGGAGCAGGCACTACCCCTTTCATATATTCTCTTAAACAGAGGATTTATGTATATTGATCCGGATTCAATGCAGATAGAATTTCTTTATCTGCCGGTGGAAAGTGATGCATCACTTTCTGTTGAATTCAAGAGCTTCGTAAGACAGCTTGTAGCAAGCTTCATATATAATGTTGAAGAAGACCTTTCATATGTAGGTCAGCTTCTGGCATATATCAATGGAAATGGCTTCAATCTGAGAGGACTCATCGGACTTACCGAGGCACTTATGCAGGATGCCGGAATTGGCTATGATGGATCCGAGTCAGGAATTGAAGCGGCAGATGGCACAGAGGTTGTAACTGATATATCCATGGATGAGCCTGCCGAAGAAAAGGGCGCTATGGATTTCATGAAGGATCTTGGAGAAGCAGATGAAAAGCTTCCTGAGATAGGAGATGATCTGGAGCTGGATGAAATATCTGATGCAGATGATATAGCAAATCCTGATATTCAGCTTAATGCTGAAACAGAGGTTCTTGAGGAACAGGAAGGATCAGGAATAAAGATAATCAAATCCGGTGAAGACAGTGATGAACCGGAGTCTATAGAGGAAATCAAAGAAAGAATCAACAAGATTCTGGATGAAGATAAAAAGAAGCCTGAATCTGTATCAATGCAGAAGCCTGTAAAGGTAAACAGAGCAGCACTTCTCAAAGCAGCACAGGAAAGAGAAGATGAAGAAAAGGCTGCCGAAGCTGTAGAGGAGCTTTCAGAAGAATCCAAGAATGCATCTGAAAAGAAGAAGGATGTAGTAGAGGATGCTCCGGAAAAGAGTACAGGAAGTGGTATTCTCAGCAGAATCACAAATAATCAGCCTGATGTAGTAGACAATACTATCTTAGGCTCAACAGGAACAATCAAGATTAATCCTTACTTAGTAAGAGTTAATACTGAAGAAAAGATTATGATAAATAAGCCTGTCTTCAAGATTGGAAAGGCAAGCCGTGGAGTTGATTATCATATAAGTGGAAATGGTGCAATCAGCCGCCAGCATGCGGTAATACTTCATAAGGGTGATTCTTATTTCATTAAGGATAATAAATCAACAAATCATACATATGTAGATCATGTACAGGTTGAGGATGAGGAAGAAGCACCACTTAAGAATAATTGTACTATTACACTGGGCGATGAAGATTTCACATTTAAACTCAGTTAATTATTTATGTAACTAAAGTATGGTTCAGGGCATGAAAATGCTCTGGACTTTCTGTGCTTAAAAAAAGGGGATTGGTATGCAAGAAAGTTATAATAGTTTTGAGGGTAAAAAAGATTGGAAGCTTGAACTTCCAGAGGGTGTGTCACTGGTAGATTTTCTTTACGAAGTGCTTTCAAGGAACGAGGCTATAGCACTTGTAAGAGATATGAATTCCAAGCTGTTCCCGGGAACAGTACTTACTATATCGCCGGCAATGCCAAGGGTTAATCCGGCAAAGCCACAGGCTCCTCAACAGGCACCGCAGCCTGCACCACAGCCTGTTCAGCAGTCTGTACCACAGCCTGTTCAGCCAGAGACACCTCAGCCGGTAGCATCGGAACCAGAAGCACCGGTAGCAGCACCTGCACCTGAGGCTGCAGCTCCAGCACAGGAACCTCAGCAGGAAGAGCCGGCACAGGCTCCAGAAGTTCCAGTGGCAGAGGCAGTTCAGGAAGAGGATAAGGAAGAAGCAGCAGCTCCGGAAGAAGATAAAGCATCTGCAATGGAGGCAGCCATGGACAACATGGAGGAGGCAGCTCCAACACAGGCACCTGCACAAGAACCAGAAGTTCCAGTAGCAGAGACAGCAGAACCTCAGCAGGAAGGACCGGTTCAGGAACCAGCTCCTCAGCCAGAACCTGAGGCAGCAGCTCCAGAAGAGGCAGCAACAGCTCCGGCAGCAGAGAATCCACAGGAAGAGCCAGCAGCTCCAGCACAGGAACCAGAAGCTCCAGTACAGGAAGCGCCTGCACCAGAGATGCCTCAGCCTGTTCAGCCAGAGATACCTCAGCCGGTTGCACCACAGGCACCAGCACAGGAACCTGATTTTGAAAAAGAGATCCCTCTTCAGGGTAAT
>CADBMW010000030.1 GCA_902795855.1 uncultured Lachnospiraceae bacterium | reverse complement strand
GTATGTTTTCTGTTGCACTTTCCTGTGAGTCACCTCAACCGGACGTTATCCGGCATCCTGCCCTGTGAAGCCCGGACTTTCCTCACCGGTATAAAACCGGAGCGATTACCTGTTCTACTCGATGGGTGAGATTTTAACACAGTACTTTATGTCTGTCAAAGAAGAAAGTACATTTTGTAAAAATATAATCTAAATAATACATAACTTATAAAGTGAAGGAGTTAAAAATGAATAGGAAAAGATTTATCTTTCTGATTCTGATCTTACTGACGGCATTTGTTACAGGAGGTATAAGTGCCGGCTCAGCAAAAGCGGCAGATGCGTTTAGAATAAATATATCTGTCACCTCATCTAAAACCTCAGATGTCTACGAGGTTCATACCGAGATAACAAACAATGGTTCTGACTTTACCGGAACCTACCGCCTGAATGTTGCTTCCAAAACCTCCTCAAAGGTGGGATATGACGTGGATATTTCCGTTCCAAGTGGAAGCACCAAGGAATACATCACAAATGTTCCTATGGAATATGTTGATGTAAACAGTGCTGTCCTGGCGGTTATCTATGACAAATCCATGAAGAAGCAGTACATGGAAAAATTCCAGGGTATTTTCAACAAGTATACAGGAAGATTCACAATGGGACTTCTTTCGGATTCTCCGGAGAAGCTTGGTTTTATTGATATGGGTGGACAAGGAATTCAGAGAGATGATGAAACCTATGAAGTAAAGCTCGAGGAAAAGAAGGCAGATTCCCTGGATCTGGATACATTGGACGGTCTGGTAATAGATGATTACGATACAGGTGTTCTGGACAAAAAAACCATAATAAGTATTAAAAACTGGGTAAACAATGGAGGAGTTCTCATTCTGGGAACCGGAGACTCTGCAGAAAAGGTACTGAAGGGCTTCGGAGATGACGATGTAATAGGTTTATCTGCCGGTGAAAGCTATGAACAGTCAGTTGTAGGTGGAAGTGGAGATTTCTACCAGGCAAACATGCTGGAAATGGGAAACTATAATGACTACAATTTTGTAAGTGATAACAGCTATGTAAAAAGTTATGGCTATGGATGTATATTTGTCTCAGCCTTCTGTCTTGGTGACATTTCCAAGAATGAGGATGATGGACTGATGGTAATGAATAATATCTATACGGGGATAGCACCTTATACATCTTCTTCAAATTCCGGTTACGGAAATACCAATACCTACGTTATCGAAAGATTCCAGGGTTATATGGAAGAGCCTGCCAGAACAGGAACAGGACTCCTTGTATTTATTGTAACGGTTTATGTAATACTTGCCGGTCCCGGAATCTATCTTATACTTAAGGCCATGAAAAAAAGAGAGATAATATGGTGGGTAATCCCATGTCTTTCCCTTCTCTTTGTAGGATTTCTCTTTCTCATGAGTTTTTCAAAAAGAATAAGGGGAGTAACCCTTAAAACTGTTGATATTGTCGATTATTCGGTAAACAAAAATGAAACCTTTATCATAGGTTATAATCCTGATCCTAGCAGCTGGAAATTCGAAATGAAGGATCCGTATATAACAGGAAGTGTACTGAGCTGTGGTTTCTATGATTCCAATAGTCTGAGGGTTGACGGTTCTGTCAAAAACTCAGGAAAGCTGGCATTTTCCTTTAATCCGGCTTCAACATTTGATGTGGGAATTTTTACAGCTCAGAAGGCAGTTACCTCCACAGGAAGCTTTGACATAAATACAAACTTTGATGAAGATTCCTTCTACAATGATATGGAGAGTTTTATGGATCCAACCGGTTCCACTGCCTATAATCAGGCTGAAGAGGAAGCCCTTGCAGAATATACCAAGGGTGATATTACAAATAACACCGGAGAGGATATGGACTATGTTCTGATATACATGGGACAGTATTATCAGATGGTGGAAAATGTTAAAAACGGTGAAAGTATAGATGTTGGTTTCAGCTATAACAAATCCTATGGCTATAACAGTGATCTGATAGAGGATCTGGCCAAGCAGGAATATAATAACAAAAATTATGATAAGGCCGGGGCGCTTGCAGCCATGGGTATAGCCTGCTCTAAGAAAAATAATACTTCCACGGATGTGGTAGTAATAGGTGTAAAAAAACAGGACAGCATGACGCTTTCACATGATGCATCATGGAAATGTTATATGAATGCTGTGGGTGCAGGATTCTAGGAAAGGAGGAAAAGACCATGCTTTATATAAATAATCTATTTAAATACTATGGCCGTTTTCCTGCCTTGCAGGGACTGTCCCTACGAGTTCCCAAGGGTGATCTCTTCGGCTTTGTAGGACCTAACGGAGCCGGAAAGACCACCACCATCAGGATAGTCTGCGGTCTGCTTCAGGCATCTTCAGGAGAAGTAACAGTAAATGGAATCAAATGTGTTACCGGAAGCAGGGAGATGACAGAAATAAAAAGATGTATAGGTTATGTACCTGACTTCTTTGGTGTTTATGATAATCTGAAGGTTTCAGAATATATGGAATTCTACGGCTCCCTGAATGGAATGAGCTATAAGGATATAAGGGCGGTTTCAAATGACCTGCTGGCCCTGGTAAATCTTCAGGATAAAACTGAAAACTATGTGGATACTCTTTCAAGAGGTATGAAACAGAGACTCTGCGTTGCAAGAGCCCTTATACATAATCCACAGCTGCTTATAATGGATGAGCCATCCTCCGGTCTGGATCCCGGAGCAAGAGTGGAAATGAAGGAGCTGCTTATGAACCTTCAGTCCATGGGCAAGACCATTATCATCAGTTCTCACATACTTGCGGATATTTCGGAAATGTGTAACGCAGTGGGAATCATGAATCAGGGACGCCTTATCATTGCAGGTAAAATGGAAGACGTGCTGAAACAGGGAACTGATACAAGCAGAGTGATAATAGATGTTAAGTCAGATATGCAGGGCTGCGTTCAGCTTTT
The DNA here is from genome assembly GCA_902795855.1 of uncultured Lachnospiraceae bacterium. GTDB lineage: Bacteria > Bacillota > Clostridia > Lachnospirales > Lachnospiraceae > Eubacterium_Q. Next base: position 26,979 of record CADBMW010000030.1, on the reverse strand, counting down.
GCAGGAAAATCCGGGAATCAAAACGGAATCCATCAGAGAGAATGAGGTTATCATCAGTGGCATCACAGATGATCGTATGGCCAACCAGCTCATTATGTATCTGATCAATAATGGAGTAGTAGTAGGTGGTTTCCATAGAGAAGAAAAATCACTGGAAAAAATCTTCATGAACATAACACAGGGAGGAGGACAGAATAATGTTTAATCCTATCAAGAGTCCCATTATAAGAAAAGACCTGAAGGTCATATCCAGAAGCATGAAATTCTCCTGGGGGCTTTTCGCATACGAAGCCGTTCTGGCTATTGTTTTCATCTTCACCCTGGCTATATTCAATGTAAGTTATTCCTATTCCGGTGTCAGATCAAATATTGATATCTATTCCGGTTATGTATATTTCTTCCCGGTAGTGGGTATAGCGGAGCTGATGATCATAGCACTTATAGTTCCTATTATTACAGCTTCATCCATATCCGGTGAAAGAGAAAGAAAAACCATGGATGTGCTGATGACAACAACCATCACCCCTGTAAATATCATTCTGGGAAAGATAGGTTCTGCAGTTGTGAGAGTTATGACCTTTGTTATAGCAAGTGTACCTCTGCTTTCCCTTTCCTTCATGGTAGGTGGTCTGTCATGGCTCACCCTTCTGGAATATGTGATAATGGCATTTTTCCTTGCATGCTTTACAGGAAGTATAGGAATCCTGGCTTCCTCGATATGTAAAAAATCCATTACTGCCATTATACTTTCATATGTTATATATCTGGGAGTTTATGGATTTCCATTTCTGATAATGCTTATGGAATTTTTGATTGATACCAGAAGAAGCGCATATTATGTGGCTCCAATCGCGCTGCTTGCGGATCCTGTATTTACTTTCATTGCATTCTTTATTGATAAGATGACTGGTGAAGATCTGACAGGTCTAATATCCAATGGTGGTTTATGGGGTGCCCTTGGAAAAACAGGTATATATGTTGTATTGTCGGTTGTAGTTCAGGCTTTAATTACAGGAGTATTTGTCTGGTTGGCATCCCTTAGGATAAGACCGGGTAAAAAATAAATCTTATGGATTACATATATTCAGTTATTAAAAAAACGAGAAAAAAACTGAATAGAAATATCATGATGAATTATCTGTCGATATGTGTTTTGATCGGCATTGCTGTCATGTTTTTATGTCTGCTTTTGGGACTTGTTTTTCCTATATACTATGCACCATTTATTGGAACAGGAGCGCTTATTATCTCGGTGATAGTGGGAATCATAATAGGAGTCCTGAAAGGCAGCAGTGAGTACGAGACTGCCCTTTATATAGACAGTCTCGGTTTTCGTGAGAAGATTATAACAGCACTTGAAAACAGTAAAAGCAATAAGGAGATACATATCCTTCAGAGAAATGATGCTGAAAGAACTCTCAGGGGAAACATAGCAGGAGTCTATGTTAAGTGGAAAATCCCCTGGATCAGGATGGCAGTGATAATGGTAATGCTGATTCTTACAGTCATTGCCCTTAATACTGTAACTCCGGCTAAGCTTAAAGCAGAGGAAACCCATCTTGCAAAGGTGGAAGCAAAAAAAGCTGCAAAGGAAACAGATAAGCTTCTTGAGGCATTAAAGGATATAGATAAGAATCAGCTTTCTCCGGAAGAACTAAAGAAACTCAGCAGCATGCTGGAAACCCTGGAGCTTTCCAAAAATGAAATGGAGAAGGCTGACAGTAAAGAGGCTCTTAAAAAAGCTCAGGACAGGTATGATTATAAGCTGGGAGATGTAAAAAGTGAGCTGGAAAAAATGACTGAGGGAAAGGATCCCCAGACCAGTGCAAAGATCAAGTCCGCTCAGGAGATAGCCCAGAACCAGCAGAAATCTGAATCTCTTAAGGCTCAGAATCAGGATCCCGACGAGAATCAAAATGGTAACCAGGATCAAAATGGTGATCAAAGTGGAAGCGGAAACCAGAATCAAAAGGGTGACCAGAATGGAAATGGCAACCAGAATCAAAAGGGTGATCAGAATGGAAATGGCAACCAGAATCAAAACGGTGATCAGAATGGTGGCGGTGACCAGAACCAGAATGGAGACCAGAACGGAAGCGGCAATCAAAGTGGTGATGGAAACCAAAGCGGAAGTGGTGGCCAGGATGGAGGCAGCAGTCAAGGCGGAGCCGGTGGACAGAATGGTCAGGGGGCAGGTCATGGCAATGGTTCCAGCGAAACCCAGGTGGAACACAATCATGAATATGTCAGTGTAAATGAGAATGTAAGTGGTAAATATGGAGACAACAGTAATTCTGAATATACCAGACAGCAGAATGGACTGGCCTGGGAAGGAAAGAAGGTTCCATATAACACAGTAATAAATGATTATAAAAATGCAGCTAATGACGGTATAGAAAAAGGAAAATATCCCGGAGCCATGTCCGGCGTCATCAGGGATTATTTTACTGAACTGGGAGATTAAGGAGAAAAAATAATGTCAGATTACGAAAGAGCAGCCGGCGATGTAATGCGTGTCAGGAAGGAAATAGAAAAGGAAATAGTTGGTCAGAAAAATACGGTGGACTTGCTTTTAATGGCACTTCTTACAGGCGGAAATGTTCTGCTTGAAGGTATGCCGGGACTTGGAAAGACAAAACTGGTTCAGACCATCAGCCACGTCTTTGATATGTCATTTAAACGTATTCAGTTTACACCGGATCTGATGCCTGCAGATATAACAGGTACCAACATAATGGTCCGTGACGAAAAGGGAAGCAATTTCAAATTTGAGGCCGGTCCGATTTTTGCAAATGTTATCCTGGCGGACGAGATTAACAGAGCAACTCCCAAAACCCAGTCGGCACTTCTGGAGGCCATGCAGGAGCATACGGTAACTGTAGGTGATCTGACCTATGGACTTCCGGATCCATTTTTCGTAATAGCAACACAGAACCCTATAGAGCAGGAAGGAACCTATCCTCTTCCTGAGGCCCAGCTGGACAGATTTGCCATGAAGCTTCTGGTGGAATATCCCACAAAGCAGGAGCTGGCCAGGATAGTAGCATTGACTGAAGGCATTAAATCTGAACCTGCATCAAAGATAATAGGCAGTCCGGAACTGATATCCATCAGAAATATGATATCCCAGATTCCTGTTGCAGATGCTGTAATGGACAGGATACTGGAGCTGGTAATGAAAACCCACGAAGAGAATAAATACATTCGTGAAGGTGCAAGTCCAAGAGCTGCCCAGCACATCATAAGATGTTCAAGGGCAAGGGCATTTATGGAAGGCAGACTTAATGTATCCTTTGAAGATGTGGAGGCTGTTAAGATACCTGTTTTAAGACACAGGATCATCCTCAGCTTTGACGCAATGGCAGACGGTATAACCTCAGACGAAGTAATAAAGAATCTGGCATAAGTTTTCGTGTAATTTTGGAAAAGAAAGTGAATCAAAATGCAGACTATAGACCTGAGAGAGCTTGAACATCTAAGACAGTTTAAACTGAATATAAGAAAAAGTCTTTCTCTGGGTGAAGGAGCAAGACGGTCCAGCGCCAAGGGACGTTCTGCAGAATTCTCAGGATATAGAGAATATATTCCGGGAGATGACATGAGATATGTGGACTGGAATGCCTATGCCAGACTGGATAAGCTTTTCATTAAGGAATATATGGAGGAAAAGGAAGGCCGGGTAAATATATATCTGGACACCAGCCGCTCCATGGAGTTTGGCAGAAGGCTGAAAAGCACAGCCATGGCAGAGCTGACGGAGGCCATCAGCTTCATTGCCGCCAACGGAAGAGATGCGGTTTATGTAACAGACCTTCAGAAGCCTCTCCAGAGCTACCGGGTTCCTTCAGGTCCCGGAGCAGTTCCATTCCTGAAAAAGTGGCTTGAAAACATAGAACCTCAGGGAAGCATAAATCTGTCAGAAGCACTTCCCCTTTCCATAAGAACCAGAGGGGGCACAGGTTTTATTCTCTCTGACTTTATGGACGAGGGCTTTGAAGAAGCTCAGGAAAGCATCATCAGACTCTTTAAGCAGTGTGGTATGCAGGCGTTTTTCATACAGATACTTTCTGAGGAAGAGCTGGATATAGATGACAGCGGAAATTATCAGTTCATTGATTCCGAAAATGAATCAAGGGATGTAAGAGTGACATTGGACCGAAGAACCATTAACTCCTACAAGGCAGCCCTTGATGAATATATAAATAAGATAAAAATGAAGGCGTCGGTGTCAGGAGAGCATTACATACTATGTTCCACCGGGGACCCCCTTCAGAAGACTATATATGAAATATTAAAGATGACATAGGTGTCAAAATACAGGGCACTATGGTGATAGGACTATGACATTCAGTACACTTATACCTTTGATCTTTCTTATAGGGATTCCCATTATCATCATCCTTTATCTGCTGAAACCTAAGGGAACCAGAAAGGTCATACCATCTCTCCTTCTTTGGAGAAATGCAGAGAAAAATGAAAAGAGCACAACTTTTTCAAAGAGGCTTATCCGGAACATTCTCATGTTTCTGGAAATAGGCGCTCTTCTTTTTCTGATGTTTGCAGCCATGTCCCCCATACTGAAGAAAAGCATGGATTACCGTGTTAAAAGTGCTCTCATCATAATAGATACGTCCGGCAGTATGCAGTTTAAAAATACTCCGGAGGAAACAAGATTTGAAAAAGCCATCAAGGATGCGGTGGACTATGTGGAAATGTCAGATGCGGATATTTCAGTAATGAGATCTGATGTTACATCAGAGCTGATCATTAATTCCAGCCATGATAAATCCCGGATCATCAGCAGTCTGAAGAAGCTGAAATGTACTGATGCAGCCGGAGATATTACCAAGGCCAAAGGTCTTTTTGAATCATTGGATGCCGAAAGAATCATCGTGTTTACCGATGGCGCCGGAGCCGAAAGTCTTAAAGAAATTGCAGCAGAGTACCCCATGGATATATATGTCTGCGGAGGAGAAAGTGACAATGTGGCTCTTTCCCAGATGTCCATAAAAAAGAATGCAGAGGGACTTTTTGATGCAGCCTTTACCTACAACATAACCGGCGGCCATAAGGCCACCTTTGATGTATCTCTTTTTGACAGTGATGGAAATCTGATAGAGGTCCGTACTGTGGAAAATGCAGAGGATAAAAACGGCTCTCTGCTTATGCTGAATAAGGATATAAAGAGCGAATATGTCCGTGGTGAAATCAGCAGTGTTAGCTTTTCAGGAGATGGCTATTCTTCTGATATGGATGGCCTTGACAGAGACAATACTGCCTATGCAGTGACATCTATGCAGGAGGAGTTTGATGCATATCTTCTGGGTACCGGAAATATCTATATAGAAAAGGCTTTCCATGCATACACCGGAGACAATATCATAAAGACTGCCGGGGATACACTTCCGGCAGCTGAAGGTAAAAAGAAGGTGGTGGGTATATACGACATGCCACTTAGTGCACTTCCTGAAAACTCCGGGATAATATTTAACTATTCTGAGGGAGGAGATACCCAGGAAGGAGCACTGGTAAATGTTAAAGCTGGCGAGCTTCTTACCAATACAGTAGATTTTTCCTTCGGCGCAAATGACCTGAGTATCCTCACACTTCCTGAATGGGGAAATCCGCTAATGACCATAACCAGGGAGGATGGCAGTGAAGGAGTAGTAGGATACTTCGGTGAAGATAAGGGAATAAAAAGAGTTGTTCTGGGCTTTGATATCAGAAACAGCGAATTTCCTCTTATGGCTGAGTTTCCTATCTTTATTGCAGACAGTATAGGTTACCTTACTGATGAAAGAGCTGTGAAGGAAACCTATATTCAGGCAGGAGAAGGAATCAGTATCAGTTCCTCCGTAAGTAAGGAAGATGAGATAAAGTCTTTAAATGATGATAAGGATACATCCCTTACCAGGGCCGGTTTATATAAGCTGGCTGATACATTCTTTGTAGTGAGATATCCTGTCAGCGAATCAGATGGTTCAGTGGGCAGTGATTCCATTACCTCCGGTGTGGCCAGCGAGTACTCTGTGAGATACAGCTCTCTCAGAAACTTATGTCTATGGCTGGCTCTTATAATGATTCTGATGAATACCGGAATTTATATTTATCGAAATAAGGGTATAAGGGGACTTGCTCTTGCGGCCCGTATCCTTCTTGTGGCTCTTGTGATTCTGGCAATCCTGGATGTGAATCTGCCGGGAAAGAGAAAAGGAACAGCTACTATATTCCTGGTGGATATGTCGGATAGCTCCATACTTACCCATGAGGCAAAACAGGATTATCTAAGAAGCGTTATCAGCTCCATGCCATCATCAGATGCTTTCGGAGTCGTGACCTTCGGTGGAAATGTTATAACAGATCAGTTTGTAAATACGGAGGCCCAGTATCTGGATATTGCTTCAAAACCGAAGAGCAGCTCCACCAATATAGAGGGGGCTGTAAGATATGCAGCATCCATGATACCGGACGATAGATTTGGAAGAGTTGTTCTTTTAACAGATGGTAAAGAAACTGCAGGCGATGTGACCGCAGTAAAGGATCAGCTTCAGGAAAATGATATAGAACTCTGTCTTAAACTTTATGAAAGTGAAAGAAGTAATGATGTCTATGTTCAATCCGCTGAAATGCCTGAAAAGCTGGTGACAGGAGACAGGTATAATCTGAAGATTACAGTATACAGCTCCTTTGAAACCAATGGAACTCTGAAGGTATTTAATGGAAGTGAAGAGATATCCTCATCTCAGGTGAAGCTGAATCCCGGTGAGAATACATTTATCATAGAGGATCAGGCCGGAGATAAAAATATCGAGGAAAGAACAGTTACCATAGAAGCAGAGGGAGATACTCTGGAGGAAAATAACAGCATGGTGGCTGCAGCAATGGTGGATGCGCCTAAGAAGATTCTGCTGGTGTCAGGTCTTTCAGAAGACAGCACAGGATTCCAGAAGCTGCTCAGCAGTACCAACATCGATCTTACAACTGTTTCTGCCATAAATGCTCCGGATACCATTGTCAGAATGCTTCAGTATAAGCTGATCATTATAGATAACTGCTATATATCAGACCTTCCGGAGGGCTTTGTAAACAGCATAGAGGCCTTCGTAAAGGATTATGGCGGAGGTGTCATAGTTACGGGAGGAAAGGAAAGCTACGCCCCGGGAGGTTATACAGATACACCTCTGGAAAGGATACTTCCGGTGGAAATGCTTCCAAAGGGACTTGACGAAGCTCCGGCCCTGGCCATGGTCATGGTCATAGACTGTTCAGGTTCCATGATGGATTCCGGAGTTTATTCCGATACAGGTGAGTCCGTTGGCCGTTCCAAAATAGATGTGGCTGTGGATGCAGCTAAGGAAGCTGTGGACAGCATGACCCGGAGAGACCAGGTGGGTGTTCTTACCTTCAGTGATGAATATCAGTGGAGACAGAAGATTACCTACGCAGAGGATAAGGATTCTATCAAGGATGAGATAGAAAAGATTGGAATCGAAGGAGGTACCGTAATAAAGCCCGGCCTTAAGGAAGCAGCTGAAAAGCTGGCGGGAGCCGATGCCGGTGTAAAGCATATACTTCTTCTCACTGATGGTGAAGGTGAGACCAAGGCTTTCGATGATGTTCTGAAAATTATAAATGAAAATAACATTACTCTTTCCACGGTGGCGGTGGGAAGCGATTCAGACTGTACTCTGCTGGAGAACCTGGCAGATAAGGGCGGCGGAAGGTATTATTATTCGGATTCCTCTTCGGATGTGCCTAAGATATTTGCAGAAGAGGTTTATCTTTCCGGAGATACCTATTTTAAAAATGGTGAATATGATCTTTCCGTAAACAGCTCCAACAAATTTGTGGAGGGACTTTACTCAGAGGGGATGCCTCAGATCCAGGGGTATGTGGCTACTACCACAAAAAGCGGTGCCAGAGAGGTAATAACTACCAGTGAGGATGATCCCCTGCTTTCATCCTGGCAGTATGGTCTGGGAACAACCATAGCCTGGACAACCAATGCTTCCGGAACATGGAATGAGGCTTTGTCAGCCCATGAGGATTATGCTGCCATGTGGAAAAGGATGGTGGATGCTGCATGTATGGATAATGCTCCGGATGAAGACAGTGTAAGTCTTATAAAGAGAAGGGGCAGAATAGATGTGGATTATCAGTCTGCGAATTATTCTGAGGATACCCAGATTAAGGGAGTATATACGTCACCATCGGGAGAAAGCGGTGAGCTGATCCTTTCTTCTGAGGAGCCGGGAAGATATACAGGTTCCTTCACTCCGGATGAACCCGGTGTATACAGTATCAACATCAGAAGAAATGAAAAGGATGTGGCGGCTGCTGTTACCACGGCCATTCAGACTGTTCAGTTTTCTGATGAATACAGACAGGATATTTCAAATCAGAATCTCATAAGCTTTGTGGAAGCAAACGGAAGAATTCTTTCTGACGGGGATAAGGTATTTACAAAGCTTAAGGGAAAAAAGAGCAATAAGAAAAATATAACATTTATTATTATCATAATTTCTGTTATTATGCTGATATTTGATATCATAGTCCGGAGATTTGATCTGGGAAGAAGGCTTTTGGATATCATAAATGATAAAAAAAGAAAAAGAAGAATGGAAAAAGCTTCTTCCTTGGATTACAATAGGAAAGCTGCAGATGAGAAGGCAGTTCAAATTCCTGATGCGAAGACATTCCAGGATATTTCAGATGAGAATTCCGGATTGAATAACCAGGATATGTATGTAACGTCTCAGCAGGCAGACAGTAAGAAGGATAGTAAGAAGAATAAGAAAAAAGAAAAACGTAAGAAGAGTGAGCCGGTACCACAGACCCTTGATACGGCATCTCTTCTGAAGAAAAAACAGGACAGAAATCTATAAAAGAAAGGCAAAAAAATGTTTAGGATAATGACGCCTGAGGAGGCAGTAACACTTATTGATGATGGAGATTGCATCTGTGTCAATTCCTTTGTGGGAATTGAGAATCCTGTAGAGATGCATGAGGCAATCTATGCCAGCTATAAAAATACCGGTTCACCAAAGAATCTTACGGTTATATCCAGTGCAGGCTTTGGACTCTGGGACGAGGACAGAAATGCAGAAGGATATATCAGAGAGGGTGCTGTAGACAAACTTATCTGTGGTCATTTCGGTGCCATGCTCAGTACAAAGAAGCTGGTACTGGAGGATAGATTCGAAGCATATAATCTTCCGCTGGGATGTATATCCCATGCCATTCGTGCACAGGCAGGAGGAATCCCGGGAGCCCTGTCAAAAGTCGGCTTGGATATATTTGTTGATCCCCGCATAGAAGGCCCAGGTATAAATAACATTTCCAAGGACGATAAGCTGGTTAAGCTTGTGGATGTAGATAACGAAGAATTCCTTTATTATCAGCTTCCAAAGATAGATGTTGCACTGATCAAGGGTACTGCCGCAGACAGAAAGGGAAATATTTCCTTTGATGATATGTACATGTCAGGTGATGCACTTTCCATCTGCCAGGCTGCAAAGGCAAACGGAGGAAAGGTCATAGTTCAGGTGGACAAGCTGGTGGTTAAGCCTACCAGACCACGTAATGCCATTATTCCGGGCTGTCTTGTGGATGCCATCGTAATAGTTGATCAGGAGCCTCTGGGCAGTGGATATGAAGCCCTTACAGGTAGTTTCGAGATTCCATCAGGACAATGGGATATGTGGGTTGAGATTATCGAGAGAATCTCATCCACCCAGAGACATAACAGTCTTGTGGCAGACATAATCGGACGAAGAGCATCCCAGGAGCTTCATGAGGATGATATCGTAAATATAGGAATTGGAATTCCCGAAAGTGTTTCAAAATATGCGAAGCAGTCGGGTATGCTAAATAAGATCACACTGACGGTTGAGTCAGGTGGAGTAGGGGGCTTCCCGGCATCGGGACCTGTATTCGGAGCCATGATCGGAGCGGCTTCGGTTTATGATATGGCAAACCAGTTTGATCTTTATGATAATGGCGGACTGGATATCTGCTTTATGGGTGCCCTGGAGGTAGACCGCCACGGAAATGTTAATTCCCACAGAGGTGAAGGTGCCTATGCGGGAATCGGAGGCTTTGCAAATATTACCTCTAAGACTCCGGTTGTGGTATTCTGTCTTTCCTTTACTGCAAAGGGGCTTTTCGTTGAAGAGGAGGATGGAAAGGTAACTATCCTTCAGGAGGGTTCCATTCCGAAATTTGTAAACGAGGTTCACAGTATTTCCTTCTCCGGAAAGAGAGCTCTGAAGAACGGACAGAGGATACTGTATGTAACCGAAAGATGTGTATTTGAGCTTACAGAGGAAGGGCTTAAGCTGACAGAGGTTTATCCGGGAATAGATAAGGAGAGAGATATCATTTCCCAGCTGCCTTTCCCTATAGTTGAATAGAACTGATAAAGGACGGTAAGGATTTGAAGAAGCTTTTTATAGCGGAGAAGCCATCGGTGGCACAGCAGTTTGCTGATGCCCTGAAGGTGAAGGGAAGCCGTAAGGACGGCTATATCGAGGATGACAATTACATAGTTACCTGGTGCGTGGGACATCTGGTAGGAATGAGCTATCCTGACGCTTATGACGAGAAGCTGAAGAAATGGTCCATGGATACCATACCATTTATCCCGGAAACCTATAAATATGAGGTTATACCTGCAGTCAGTAAGCAGTTTAATGTGGTGAAAAATCTTCTGAACCGTGATGATGTGGAAACCATCTATGTGTGCACCGACTCGGGACGCGAAGGAGAATATATCTACCGGCTGGTGGATATGCAGGCTAAGGTTCCGGCTTCTAAGGACAAAAGAAGAGTATGGATAGATTCCCAGACTGAGGAAGAAATTCTTCGTGGTATCAGGGAGGCAAAGCCCATCAGTGAATATGACAATCTCAGCTGTTCGGCATATCTTCGTGCCAAGGAAGACTACCTTATGGGTATTAATTTTTCCAGAGCTCTGACTCTCAAATACTCCTATCCTGTGAAGCAGTATCTGGGAGTGGATAAATGCGTTATCGCAGTGGGACGTGTTATGACATGCGTTCTGGGAATGATAGTCAGAAGAGAAAGGGAAATCAGAGATTTTAGTCCTACGCCTTTCTACAGAGTTATGGCGAAGGTGGGAAAGAAACCGGAGGAAGCAGACAACACAACTCTTTTTACAGCTGAGTGGAAATCGGCACCGGGAAGTATCTATTACAACAGTCCCAAGTTATATAAAGAAAATGGTTTCAAGGAAAGAGTGGATGCGGAGCAGCTTATAGAATACTGCGACAATCCTGTTCCTGTGGAAATGAAGATAAAGAGCATTACCAAAAAGACGGAGAAGAAAAATCCGCCTATGCTTTACAACCTGGCAGAGCTTCAGAATGACTGCTCCAGACTTTTCAAGATCAGTCCTACAGAAACACTGAATACTGTGCAGGAGCTGTATGAAAAGAAGCTGGTTACCTATCCGAGAACTGATGCCAGAGTTCTTTCCACAGCTATTGCAAAGGAAATAGACAAAAACATCCGGGGACTTTGCAATTATGATAAGGTTGCACCCTTCGCCCAGAATATAATCAATCAGGGCGGCTATAAGGGAGTGGCAAAGTCCAAATATGTAAATGATAAGCTTATAACAGACCACTATGCCATCATCCCTACAGGACAGGGGCTTGGACAGCTGGGAAAGCTGACCTCCATTCAGGCAAAGGTCTATGAACTGATAGCCAGAAGATTTCTTTCTATTTTTTATCCACCTGCTGAGTATCAGAAGGTGGCACTGGTTCTGGAAAGGAAAACGGAGGAATTCAATGCCTCCTTCAAGCTTCTTATGAAGCCTGGATATCTGGTAATAGCAGATCCAAACTTCGGAAAGAAAAAGGCTGAAAATGATAATGACTCATCAGCCGAAAATGACAATGAGGAAAATCAGGAGGATAAGCAGCAGGCATCCACTGAGGAAATACTTGAATATATTTCAAAGCTCAGAAAGGGTTCAGTGCTTTCCTGTAACGGCTTTGAGATAAAAGAGGGAACCACATCTCCACCTAAGAGATACACCTCAGGTTCCATGATACTGGCTATGGAAAATGCAGGACAGCTGATAGAAGACGAAGAGCTGAGAGAGCAGATAAAGGGAAGCGGAATCGGTACCTCTGCCACAAGAGATTCCATTATCACAAAGCTGGTGACGAATAAATACATTAGCCTGAATAAGAAGACTCAGCTGCTTACACCTACATTTCTGGGAGAGATTATCTATGATGTGGTACTATATTCCATCAACGGACTTCTTCGTGCTGACCTTACAGCCAGCTGGGAGAAGGGTCTCACCGGTGTGGCAGACGGAAGTATCTCCGAAAAAGAATATATGTCCAAACTCTCTGATTATGTGGTAAAATATACAAATGCTGTCAAAACAGTCAGAAATCAGAATCAGATGCATCTGATATTTGATAAAACAAAGCCCTATTACACTAAGGGCAAAAAAACAAAATGAAAGATGAGGAACTGACATGAGTAATGCAGATAAATTAAGTATAAAGAATATGTATGATCTTTCACATTCCGAAGCGGCACCGCTTCTGGAAACTCTCACCTATCCCTGGGAGGCGCTTCCAAAGATAAAGGAATTCATCCTGGAGCTGGGAAGCAAGATCGATGCTGATCCGGAGCTTTCGGCTCAGTATGAGAAAAGAGGAGAAGATATCTGGATCCACAAGACTGCAAATGTTTTCGACAGCGCTTATATCGCAGGTCCATGTATTATCGGAGCCGAGACTGAGGTTCGTCAGTGTGCTTTTATAAGAGGTTCAGCCCTGGTGGGTAAAAACTGCGTAGTGGGTAATTCTACAGAGCTTAAAAATGTAATAATATTTGACAATGTGCAGGTTCCGCACTATAACTATGTTGGTGACTCGGTGCTTGGATACAAGTCCCATATGGGAGCAGGCTCCATAACATCAAATGTAAAATCAGATAAAACCCTTGTGGTCGTTAAGGGCAGGGATGAATACAGTGACATAAATATCGAAACCGGCCTGAAGAAATTCGGCGCCATGCTGGGAGACCATGTAGAGGTTGGCTGTAATTCTGTTCTTAATCCGGGAAGTGTTATAGGAAGAAATACAAATATATATCCCCTTTCTCCTGTAAGAGGATATATTCCTGAAAATAGTATAGTTAAAACAGGCTGTGTGGTTGTTGCAAAAAAACCACAGTAAAATGTATTGAGGTAAATTGATGAAGCAGGGAATAGTTGTAGTTAATCATGGTACTGCTAACCATGAGATCAGAGAAAAAACTATAGATGAATTTATCCTGTCCATCGGAGACCGTCTGGAGGATGCTGAAATCGTCTGTGCTTATACAAACAGCGATGTAAGAAAAATTCTTCGTGAAAAGAGCGGTGAAAAGATTCAGAATGTAAAGGCGGCAATTCTCGGTATGAAGGAGAAGGGCGTGACTCATCTTATAGTAGTCACCACCGACATACTTGAAAGTCTTGAGAACAAAAAACTCAGGGAAGATGTAAGCGGTCTTGCAGGACTTTTTAAGGAGGTTCAGATCACTAAGCCTCTTATATCATCTCCAATGGATGCTGATATAACTGCCAGGGCCTTTCACGGAGCCTTTGGTGAGATAGCTGGTGAAAATATTCTGGTGGTCATTGCAGAAAATGACAAAACTGTTTATGATGATCCGGAATATGCGGAAATGTTTTTCGGTGAAGAAGCATTTAAAAGTCCTATGGATAGTCTGGAGCAGAGTCTCAGAAAATATTTCCCTGAAAGTCATGTTGCATCCATTAACGGATCCAAGAAGCTTTACAAGGTAATAAAGGAACTAAACGGAAGGGATGACATGAAGCCTTCCGACAAAAAGGTAATCCTCATTCCACTGGAATTTATAGCAGGAGAGGATATAGAAAATCAGGTCTCAGTAGAATTTGCAGGTCTTATATCAAGACTTAAGGATGAAGGCTACCAGGTGGAAGAATACTTCAAGGGCCTGGGAGAATATGACGCCTTCCAGAGACTATTTATGAAGCATCTTTATGAAGTAATAAGTTAGACTGGTTATAAATATCTACAAATATCAAGGTAGGAGAAACGGTCATGAAGATAATAATTGCAGGCTGCGGTAAGGTGGGCCATACACTGGCTGAACAGCTTACATGGGCTGGACATGAAGTAACTGTAATGGACAAGGATCATAACGCCCTTGCCTCTGTTACCAATACCGTAGATGTAATGGGATTTCAGGGAAATTCCACAAGTATAAACAATCAGCTGGAGGCCGGTGTTAAAAAGGCGGATCTGCTGATAGCGGTTACAAGTGATGACGAAATAAATATGCTTACCTGTCTGATAGCAAAGAAAACCGGTAGCTGTCAGACCATTGCAAGAATAAGAAGCCCGCAGTACACAGATGAAATCAATTATCTGAGAGACGAGCTTGGACTTTCCATGTCCATAAACCCGGAAATGGTTGCTGCAGCAGAAATGGTAAGACTTATACAGATTCCTTCTGCCCTGGAGGTGGATACCTTTGCAAAGGGCAAGCTGAGTCTTGTGGGAATAGAGATACCTGAGAATTCCATTTTAAATGAGCTGAAGATAAAGAATCTTCCCTCAAAGGTAAGCAGTGATGCACTTATCTGTGTTACCCAGCACAACAATAAAATCAGTATACCTAACGGTGAAACTGTTCTTTATTCAGGAGACAGGATTTCTGTTTCTCTGTCCATGGCAGATGTCAGCTCCTTCCTGAATACTATAGGTATCAAGGCGAGAAAGATAAAGAATGTCATGATAGCAGGTGGCGGAACCATCAGCTATTATCTGGCAAAGAAACTTATCGCCCTTAAGATAAATGTAAAGATAATCGAAAAAGAAATAAAGAGATGCGAGGAACTTTCGGAGCTTCTTCCAAAGGCCATGATAATCCATGGAGATGCTACTGAAAAAAGACTTCTGCTGGAAGAATCCATTGAGGATATGGATGCAGTATGCTGCCTGATGCATCAGGATGAGGCAAATATCCTGCTTTCTCTTTATCTGAATAAGCTGGACAGAGGAATAAAGACTATTACAAGAATTCACAGAAATTCTTATGAGAATCTGGTTACTGAGCTTCCGGTGGGAATCATTGTAAGTACAAAAGAGATAACCTCAGATTATATAACCAGATATGTAAGATCCATGCAGAATGCTGCAGGCAGTGAAGTGGAATCTCTGTATCAGATAATGGATAACAGAGTTGAGGCTCTGGAATTCAGTGTAGGAGAGGACTTCAGCTATGCAGGTATAGAGCTGAAGGATCTTAAGCTTATCAGCAATACTCTGATTTGCTCAATAAGCCGAAATGGAAAATTGATCAGACCGGGTGGTCGTGACACCATGGAGTATGGAGACAGAGTAGTAGTTGTTACTACAAACAAAGGTCTCTCAAGTATTGAGGGAATTGTTAAAAAATAGGACGGCTGAGATAATCTGATGAATTATAAAATTTTGGTTCATATAACTGGAAAAATCATAATGTTTGAAGGTCTTCTGATGATGCTTTCGGTCCTGGTGGGACTGATTTACAGGGAGAAGGCAACTGTATCTGTACTTATAGTTGCCCTGGCAGCCATAGCTCTGGGATTTCTCCTTCAGCTGAAGAAGCCTATGAAAAAAAGTATAAGAGCCAAGGAGGGCTTTGTTATAACCGGCCTTTCCTGGCTTGTTATGAGTATAGTAGGAGCTGTTCCATTTATCCTTTCGGGAGCAATTCCTGATTTTACTGATGCAGTCTTTGAAACAGCCTCCGGTTTTACAACTACCGGAGCAAGTATAATAACTGACCTGAGTGTTATTCCCAGATGTATTCTTTTCTGGAGAAGCTTCACTCACTGGATCGGAGGTATGGGTATCCTAACCTTCGTACTCATATTCATTCCTTCAAATGCTGATGAAATGAATATCATGCGTGCAGAGGCACCTGGACCATCTGTGGAAAAAATGGTTCCTAAGGTTCGGGAGACTGCGCTTACACTCTATGCAATATATACTGCTATGACGGTTGCGCTTATGATAGCACTTGCCATAGCCGGTATGCCAATCTTTGATTCCATATGTATATCCTTTGGAACTGCCGGAACAGGAGGTTTCGGAATTAAGGGAGACAGCATTGCCAGCTACAGTACTCTCTGCCAGAATATCATTACTGTGGGAATGCTCCTCTTCGGTGTGAACTTCAGTGTATACTATCTGGCTATTATGAAGAAGTTTAAGGATATACTTCATTCGGAAGAAGTTCTCTGGTATTTTATTATCTATATCACAGCCAGTCTTATTGTTGCCCTGGGAAGCTTTACTAAATTTATATCATTTGCAGGGCTCACTGGAGGAAGTGGATATGACAGCTTTGGGGATGCACTTCAGAGTGCGTTTTTCCAGGTGTCTTCCATTATGACCACCACTGGATTTGCAACCTGTGACTTTAATAAATGGCCGGATCTTCCTAAGGCTGTAATGGTATCTGTTATGTTCATAGGTGCCTGCGCCGGAAGTACCGGTGGTGGAATGAAGGTTTCCAGATTGATTCTGTATGTAAAACAGATATTCAGGGAATTCCAGAATTATATTCATCCAAATTCAGTTTCCAGCGTAAAGCTGGATGGCAAGGTGGTAAATAACAATACTATCCGTACTACAAATGTTTATCTTATGGCATATATGATGGTCTTCTTACTGTCATTTATCATAGTGCTGTTTGATGGTTTTGATATGGTAACAACCTTTACCGGAGTTGCTGCCACTATGAATAACATAGGTCCCGGTCTTTCAGTAGTTGGTCCGGCAGGAAGCTTTGCCGGTTTTAATCATTTGTCAAAATGGGTTTTCATTTTTGATATGATCGCAGGAAGGCTTGAGCTTATTCCGGTTCTTATAATGTTTGCACCACGTACCTGGAGAAAGAAATAATGAAAAATAAACTTAAATCTGAACAGATTATCCCCCTCAGCTTTTTAATAGCTATAATAGTCGGAACGTTGCTTCTGATGCTTCCCATAGCAACAGCTGACGGACAGGGTACAGATATCGTGACAGCTCTTTTTACGGCCACAACATCCATTTGCGTTACAGGACTTGTAGTTGTGGATACATTTGCATATTGGAGTCTGTTTGGCAAGATAGTGATACTTATCATGATACAGCTGGGAGGACTTGGAATCATTACAGTAACATCTGTACTGATGCTTATGATCCATCGAAAGTTTTCCCTCAGTCAGTCCCTTATGCTGCATGATGCCTTCAATCTGAATTCCATGTCAGGACTCATCAAGTTTCTGGGGGGCGTGCTGAAAGGAACCTTCGTTGTGGAGGGCCTTGGAGCTCTTGTTTACATGATAGAATTTGTACCTGTGTATGGCCCGGTGGGAATATGGTATTCCTTCTTTACAGCCATCTCTGCATTCTGTAATGCAGGTATCGATATATTAGGACCAAGCAGCCTTGTGCCATATCATTCAAATACACTGGTACTGGTAAATACCATGGTGCTTATTGTCCTGGGAGGTCTGGGATATGTAGTATGGTTTGATATGATGAAGAGCTGTGTGACAGGTGTAAGGAAAAAATATAATCTGAAACAGATAGTGAAACGTTTCAGTGAACATACAAAAACCGTGCTTATGCTGACACTGTTTCTGATAATCTTAGGTTCGGTGGCTGTATTCATTATGGAATATTCCAATCCCAAAACCCTGCAGTTCATGTCCATGAAGGACAAGATATTAAATAGTATCTTCCAGTCCATCACCTTCAGAACAGCCGGCTTTGCAGCTGTGCCTCAGCAGGATCTGACCGACGGAACCTGTCTCTTTGGTTCACTTCTTATGTTCATAGGTGGTTCACCGGTGGGTACGGCAGGTGGTGTCAAGACCATGACATTCTTCCTTGCCATGGTAAATGCAGTGTCATTTATCAGGAACAGAAATGAAAATGTTATATTTGGAAGAAAGGTCGGATCAGACCTTATTCATAAATCAGCAGCTATTATCACAGTCAGTTTTATGATAACATTTGTCTTTATTATACTTCTTGTATGTATCGACAAAGTTCCTGTAGTTGACGGTATGTATGAAATGTTCAGTGCAACGGCTACAGTGGGATTGTCCCGTGCTCTTACTCCAAGACTGAGCACCTGCGGAAGGCTGCTTGTGATCGTAGCCATGTACCTTGGAAGAATAGGTCCTATATCCATGGCGCTGTTCTTTAATAACGGATCAAGTGATAGAAATAACATAAGCTACGCCCCGGGACAATTCTTTGTGGGATAGCATTTATCAGAGAAAAGGAAGCATTTACAGAAGGAGAAAGAAATGAGTAAATCTATAGCAGTTTTCGGACTTGGAAGATATGGTAAAAGCCTGGCATATACCCTTTATGATGCAGGAGCAGATGTTATGGTAGTTGATAAGGATCCAAAGCTTGTGGAATCCGTAGCCAACGAAGTAACCATAGCCATTACAGCAGATGTATCAAATGCCGAGGCCATCAAAGGACTTGGTGTTGAAGAAATGGACGTGGTAGTAGTTGCTATGGGTTCAGATCTCACAGCCAGCATCATGTCAGTAATGGTCTGCAAAGAGCTGGGAGTTCCATATGTTATGGCAAAGGCTTCCGATGAAAGAATGGGAGCCATACTCACAAAAGTAGGAGCAGACAAAGTCTTATATCCAGAGGAAGAATCCGGTGCCAGAACCGCAAGAACCATCGTATCTGATTCCTTCCTGGAATTCTTCGATATAGATAAAAATCTCTGCATAATCGAGATGAAGCCAAAGAAAGAGTGGATAGGAAAGAATCTGATAGATCTGAATCTCAGAAAAAAATATCACATCAATGTAGTAGCCATGAGAGAAGATACAGAAATGAGGGCATTCATAGATCCCAACAAGCCACTTGAAGAAGACACCGAGCTGCTTGTGATCGTAGAGAAAAATGATCTGAAGCTCCTGAAGGGCTGAGGAAAAACGTAATAAAGAAAATGGGACGTTTCTGAGTTAGAAACGTCCCATTTGACTTATTTTATTTGAGATACGCCTCCGGCGGATACCAGTCCGTCCAGTTTGATTCCTGCCTTGCAGAATGGACATTCGTGTGAATTGTAGGAGCTGTAGCCCTCTACGTCCTTTGAACGGAAAATCGAATGTATATCATATCCTTCCACGTTATCAACTGCGGTGAATATAGCTGAGATACCTGCTATGGATCCGCCATAGTATCTGATGCAGTCGATAGCCTGCTCTGTAGTATGACCTGTAGTTGCTGTTGCCAGAAGCAGCAGTACATGTCTGTCTTTGATCATAGGTATCACATCATCCTTAAATGTCAGCTGACCCATGGAATTCATTTCCGGTTTGGTTATGTACATGGTTCTGTGCTTATTCATAGACATGATTCCTTCATCAGCCAGTGCCTCAGCCAGATATGCGCCTATAACGTCTGTGTTATCCAGACATACTATGGTATCCACTATTGTGGTGGCGATATATTCATGACTCATGGATCTGGCAACGGCTCTTGCCTCGCTGGCACGTGCCTTAAGAGTGGTAAGATCTATGTAATAGTTGATATGAGATGAAGTGGTAGCAAAATGTCCCTGACTCACCTTAAGATTGATTAGATTATTGTATGGAGAATTGATTTTAAATTGTTGCATTTTACACCCCCGTCTGTAAGTTTTAAAAACAATATCTACAAATAAGATTATAACCACAAATTGATATATTTACAAGAATTTTAAGATATTTTATACTTGAAAGGTACCCAAACATTTAATCATTCGGAGGACTTTTAATTGGATAAGGATTTTAATATTCTGGTGGGGCCGGCAATGTCCGGAAAAACATATAAGCTGTGCAGGGATACTCTGGAACAGGCCTATGAAAATCCTGATAAAAACTATGTTTATGTAGTGCCTGATCAGGCAGGAAATGAATATGAAAAGAAGCTCATCAATATGAACAGAGCTTTATTTGGACGCCCGGGATTTATGAATATAGATATTCTGGGCTTTAATCGTATGGCTCATAAAATCTTCGCTGATATGGGAGTAAGCGATACCTCCGTACTTGAGGAATATGAAAAAAATATGCTGGTGAGAGTTGCTGCAGGAAGAGTGGAAAAGTCTCTGAATGTATATGGTGGAAGTATAGACAGAACGGGCTTTACATCGGAAATGAAATCACTCATTAGTGAGTTTATCCAGTATGATGTTACACCGGAGGATTTAGATAAGGCAGTGGAGGAAGTGGAGGCTCAGGGCAGTGCGTCCCTGGCTGCGAAGCTCCGGGATGTTATTATATTATACAGAGAGTTTTTAAATGTCCTGGGAACCATGAACAGTGGTATAGCTGAGGATAGATTAAAGACTGTTATAAAGCTTCTTAAGTCTGATAAAAAATGCTCGGTGGTTGATGGAGGAGTTTTTATATTTGACGAATTCAGAGGATATACTCCGGATCAGCTGGGGGTTATCGCTGAGATTTCAAAACGAGCCGAAAAGGTAACCTTCGGTATCTGTGCCGAGCCTTCGGTTATAAGAGCTGGAGCAAAGATAAAAGAGCATGATATTTTCAGACAGAGCTGCGAAACCTACAGAAGTCTTCAGGAGATTATGGGCAGGAAGCCTTCGGTAATCTACATGGAGACAGATAGAAAAGATAGCTTAAGGCTGTCTCATCTTAGAAAGCATCTTTTCCGTTATCCGGTGGTGGAATTTGCTGCATCAGATGAAGAGAAAAAAGAGGATAATGATATCGAAATATATAGCTGTTCAAATCCTCAGGATGAGGTAAGGGTGGCTGCAGAAAAGATAAGAGCCCTTGTAAAGAAGGGGCTTAGATATAAGGATATCACTGTTGCTACGGGAGATATTGAATCCTTTGAAAAATACAGCAGCAGGATATTCGTGGATTTTGATATACCATTTTTTATGGATTACAGCAGGAAAATGAGAAAGAATCCATTTACGGAGGCTCTTATCAGATTTATAGATATAGCTGTGTCGGATTATAGCTATGACAGCATATTCGGTTTTGTAAAAACTGGAGTCCTGGATTTAGAAGAAACAGAAACTCTGGATAATCTGGAGAATCATGTTATAAAGACAGGTATGCGTGGAAGAAAAATGTGGGAGAAGGAGATTCGTCCCTACATAGCTCCCGGATCCGACAGAAAGATAAATGAGGATGAGGAAAAGCTTTACTCAGATATGGAGGAAGTAAGACAAAAACTCCTGGATGTGTTTTCTCCACTTAAGGTATTTTCCGGAAAGAAAAAAGTAAGTGAATATATAAAAGCTCTTCGGGAGATGACGGAGAATCTTGATTATGAGCATAAGCTGGAGAAGGCCTCCGGTACTGTGGAAGCCTTTGGACTTCTGACAGATGCCAGAATAATGAACAGTCTTTACAGTGTAATCGAAAGACTATTTACTGAGACGGAGGAGCTGCTGGGAGAAGTGGAAATGTCTCCTTCAGAATTTGCTGAAATCTTTGAGTCCGGAATAAATGATCTGAAGGTGGGAGTAATCCCTCCAACAGTAGATTGTGTCCATGTCTGTGACATTGACAGATCCAGAATAATAGAAACAAAAGCTCTGATAGTAACAGGGGCTAACGATGGAATCATACCTGCAAAGAAATCTTCAGGAAGAATTCTTTCGGATAAGGATAAGACTCTGGTTTCAGAAATACTCAGTAATCAGGAACAGAAGAAAACTCTGGCTCCCGCCGGAGTAAAGCAGAGCATAGATGAGCTGTTTCTTATATACCAGCTTTTTTCCAAGCCTTCACAGAAGCTGATAATAAGCTATGTAAATGAAGGCTCTGACGGTGATGCCAGAGAACCATCATTTCTGGTGGGAAGGATTGCAAGACTCTTTCCTGACATGGAATGCAGTCTCAGGATGCCAAAGAATCTTTCAGGTACACCAAAGAGCGATAAGCTTTATTTTATAGAAAATGTAAGAGATATGCTGGAAGAGATTCACAGCAATAAGGGGGATCGCAGCAGAAGATATGAGGATAGTCTTAGGAGCGTTACTGCATATCTGGATTATATAGAAGCTGCGGATATTCCGGATAAAGATGAGGTTATGCCGGGACTTGATTTCAGTAACAGGGGAAGTGAAATACCGGCAGGTACCATGAACAACCTGGATATAAAGCTTTCCGTTTCAAAGATTGAAAGCTATGCAGGATGTCCTTATGAATTTTTCCTTCGATATATCCTGTCACTTCGTGAGAGACCGGAGCGAAAGATTGAATATTATGACATAGGAAACATCCTTCACAGAGCCCTGGAAATGACATTTGAGGAGATAAAGGATAAGCATGGTAATGACTGGGTTTCAACTGATGACGAAACTCTTGTCAGCATCATGGACAGCTTTCTTGATAAGGCCTGGGAAGAGGCTGATATGAAGAAGTTTCATGATGAAGAGGACGGAAAGACCATGGAGACCAGGAGACGTCTTAAGGCACTTTCTGAGAGAACTATAAAAACTCTGAGAAAGCATATCAGAGCAGGGGAAATGATTCCCGACAGATTTGAACAAAGCTTTACTGCTGAGTTTGAGGTATGTAAGCCTGACGGAGAAATGGTTCCAATCTACCTCAGCGGTAAGATAGACCGTCTGGATATGAAGGAGGAAGAGGACAGAATATTTATCAGGGTAATAGATTATAAAACCTCCAATAAGGATTTCAAACCGGAAGAAATAAGAGAAGGAACGGACATCCAGCTTTCGGTTTATACCAGAATAATAACCGAGATACTTCAGAGAGAAAACAAAGATAAAAAGATAATCCCGGCAGGAATGTATTTCTATCATGTAAATAATCCCCTTATAGAACCTGCTTCCGGAAAACAGGTAACGGAATGCGGTGGCGATGAAGTAATGGCCGCTGATAAGAAGATAGATGATGCTCTTAAAATGAGAGGAGTATCAGATATGTCTCCCAATATTTCTTCAGAGGAAAAATCTGAAGATGGAGATTACCCTCACCGTTTCCTGAATCTTCATGACAGGGAGCTGGTAAGCCCTGAAACAGGAGTGGTGCTTAAAAAAAGTAAAACAGTACCTGTGTCGGGGAAGAACGGATCCATAGAGGATTCTTCCCTGGTTCTTGAAACAGAGGACATGTTTGGAATAGGGGATTACAGTCTTATCAAAATGAGGACCGAAGCAGAAAAAATTCTGGCTGGAAAATTTGCCAAGAATCCGGTGAGATATGACAGCACCGGCAGGTCTAAATGCGAGTACTGTGGTTATAAATCCGTCTGCAGGTTTAATGCTGCTGCAGGAGAATTCAGAAGGGTGCCAAAGACAGAGGGCTCCAAAAGCCAGCAGCTTATATCCCTTTCAGAGACTGCAGAGCTGCAGGATAAAACAGAGATAAAGAAATCCAGAATGATAAATAATCCGTAGATCAGATAAAAGGAGAAGAAGATGCCGGATTGGAATAAAGCACAGCTGGAAGTGTTGGACAGCTTAAATGAGAATACAAATGTGCTGGTATCAGCAGCGGCAGGTTCAGGAAAAACTGCCGTTCTTGTGGAGCGTATCATTAGAACTATTATTTCAGGGATGGCCTCTGCAGATGAGATACTGGTGGTTACCTTTACAAAGGCGGCGGCGGCTCAGATGAAGAGAAAAATACTGAAAAGTCTCGAGATTGCAGCGGGCCAGGATGAAACCGGAAGAATGAGCGCCCAGCTCTGCCTGGCAGAAAATGCTGATATAACCACCATAGACAGCTTTTGTAATAAAGTGGTAAGGGATAACTTCAGCATAGCCGGAGTAGATCCTGCTTTTGAGATATATGACAAGGAAGAGGTGGAGCTTCTCAAGGATGATGTACTGGATGAGGTTCTGGGGGAGTATTACAGAGATAACAAAACCTTCGAAGAGCTGACACCATTTCTCATGAACAGAAATATAGATGACAGTGATATCAAGGAAACTATACTCAGGATCTTCAGAATGTCCGAAAGCTATGCTGACAGTCTTGGATGGCTGGAGGAAGCCCGGGAAAAATGTGAGAACAAAGAAGATATCCTGAATACAAAGTGGGTCAGAGACTATGTGAAATATTTTGTTGATATGGCAGACTCTGCATATGAAATCTTCTCCGGCAGATACAGCAGCTTTGACATGGAGCCTGAAGGAAAAACAAAGACGGCGGCTGATAAGCTTTCGACTATTTATCAGGATGATATGGCAAAAATGTATAGCGTAAAGAAAGCAAAATCCCTTCAGGAGATAAGTGCTGCACTGGAAACAAAATGGATAAACTTTCCACATAAGGCTGTTAAGGAAGCCTATGGGGAGGATATGGATACTCTTCTTTTCAGTGAAAGAAAAAGTATCATAGATTTTTTCAAAAAGATATACAGCAGTGAAATTATTATAGAACAGGCTGATCAGTCCAAGGCTTATCTTAACTGTCTTATAGATATAGTTATAAGCTTCAGAAACCGCCTCATGGATGAGAAGAAAAAACTTAAGAAATATGAATTCGCCGATATTGCTCATATGGCATTTAATATTTTATATGATGTGAATGAAGACAGACCCACTGTAACTGGTCAGCGCATGGCTTCAATCTACAAGTATATTTATATTGATGAGTATCAGGACAGTAATGACCTTCAGGAGAATCTTCTGAATGCAGTGGCCAGAAGAAATGAAAATGGAGATATCTATAATGTATTCATGGTTGGAGATGTAAAACAGAGCATTTATAAATTCCGACTTGCAAGACCTGAACTTTTTACAAATAAGTCAGATATTTACAGGAATACAGACAAAGGCCGACTTATTGATCTGAATACAAATTATCGTTCAAGAAAAGAAATACTGGACGCCTCAAATTTCATTTGCAGGGATATAATGAGAAAAAGCTTCGGTGGCATAGAGTATGATGAAAATGCCCAGCTTCATGTACCGGAAAAGGAAAGCTATGAAAATAATTATCCTCCTGCGGCTGAAGAAGATGCCGGAAGGATCGGCGGAAAAACTGAGCTGCTTTTAATAAATGCAGCTGAGGAAATGGATGAGTATGCCCAGATGCTTTCCGACGAGGAAGCAGAGGCTGTGGTAATAGGAAGAAAGATAAAGCTTCTGGTGGAGGGAGATGCTGAAAAAGGTATAGAACCTATGCTGGTGGTGAATGAGGAGTTCAATAAAGATAAGCCGGTAAGTCAGTGGAATCCAAAATACAGAAAAGCAAAGTATGGAGATATCGTCATACTTCAGAGAAAGGTGAAGGGCAGCACTACTATGGTGAGAATCTATGAGCAGATGGGAATCCCTGTGGTGTTAAATGACTCCTCAGGTTATTTCGATGCCATGGAAATTGTAACCATGCTGTCAGTTCTCAGAGTGGTAGATAATGTGCAGCAGGATATTCCTCTTGCATCAGTTCTCCTTTCACATATGGGAGGTTTAACGGATGAAGAGCTGGCCCATATTGTAAGTCTTAGCTTTGTGGGAACGGGAAGCCTGGCAGATAAGCTGAAACGTTTTATGGAAGGTTACCTGGAACATGATGATGCGGGACTTAAGGCTATAGCCGGTAAGCTGGACAGGATAATGGGTCTCATTAAAAAATGGCGCGAGATAAAGCCCTATGTTACAGTCTCAGACCTGATAAATATCATTCTCGATGATACGAATTACAGAAGCTTTGCAGAGGCAATGCCGGAAGGAAAGAGGCGTGTTGCAAATCTGGATATGCTCTGTACAAGAGCAGATGTTTTCGGAACCATGGCTCATGGAGGTCTTCTGGATTTTGTCAGATACATAGATAAATGCCGTATACATGAAATAGATTTTTCTGAAGCTTCTGTTAGTGGTAATTTTGAAGACAGCGTAAAGATCATGTCTATTCATAAAAGTAAGGGTCTGGAGTTTCCGATAGTCATTCTGGGAAGAACTTCGAATCAGTTCATGCTGAGAGATACCTCGAAAAAGGTTGTGGTAAATAGTGATTATCACGTGGCCATGGATTATATGAGAAAGCTTGAAGGCGATATTCTGATAAAGGATGAAAGTGTAAAGAAGAATATACTGAAGCTGCTGGAGGAAAAGGCTGTAAAAACAGAGGAAACGAGACTCCTTTATGTTGGAATGACAAGAGCTAAGGAAAAGCTTATAATAACAGGCACCTATAAAAAGGCTGCACCGGCCATTCTGTCTCTTTCAAAATGTCTGCTGGACTTCATCAGATTTTCACTGAGAAGTGGAGATGGAGGGGTAATAAATACCCAGTATCTTTCAAAAAACAGCATTACAGCTGATTTCAACAAAAGGTATATTAAAAACAGTGTTGATTACAGTGAGGATGTTCAGAGCCTTCTGGCAGATATCCGGGATAACAGAGGCAGTACGGATATGGAACAGAGTCCTTACAGCTTTGAATATCCATATATGAGTTCCACGAAGAGAAAGGCAAAGCTTTCAGTTTCCGAAATAAAGCATGCTGAAATGGATAAGCATACCATAACCGATGCTTCCGATGAGATAGTGACTCAGTATCCGGATGAGGAACAAGGTGAAGAAGAAAAAGCAGAGAAACTTCTGGAGGCAGAGAAAAACAGGGAGCGGGCTGCCACAAGAGGAACTGTTATCCATGCAGTTTTTGAGCTGATGGATTATAGCAGGGTGGATAGCCGGCCGGCTCTTGAAAAGGAATTCAGAAGAGTGCTGAATGATAAAAGATTCAGCGATGAAGAAAGAAAACTGGTAAATATTAAAGCTCTTTCAATGTTCTACAGCGATAGCGAGGATTCGCTTTTTGTCAGAATGAAAAGAGCAGCATCGGAAAACAAACTGAAGCGTGAGAAGCAGTTTATAGCCGGTCTCAGACCGGATGAAATCCCGGGAAATGATGAATATTACAAAAAACAGGTTTCC
>CADBMW010000029.1 GCA_902795855.1 uncultured Lachnospiraceae bacterium | reverse complement strand
ATAAAGGTATAAAAGATAATAAGGTGTTGTTCAAATAAAGGTATATAAAGAATAAAAAGCAGTTGTTGGAATAAAGGTATAGAATCATAAGGGGATCAGGAGGGAAAATTATGAGCACAAAGGATACCAAGAAAAAAGGCGTCGAAAAGAAAATGGAGGAAAAGACTGAAGTGAAGAAGAGTGAGGCTAAGGAAACAGCTAAGAAGACATCTAAGAAGGAGACTGTAAAGGCAGAAGCAAAGCCGGTTGAAGAGAAAGAAAAGAAGACTGATTCAAAAAAAGCAGAATCAAAAAAATCTGATTCAAAAAAGGCTGAGCCAAAGGATTCTGAAGCAAAGAAAGCAAGTCCGAAAAAGGCTGAACCAAAGAAAGAAACAAAAAAAGCTTCATCAAAGAAAGCTGAAGAAAAAGATGAGTTTGATTTTGATGAGCCAAAAGACGATTTCTTTGATGATATCGAACCGGATGAGGACGCTTTTGAATTTGAAGACAAAACTGATAATTCTGAAGCAGATCTGTCTCCTGAAACAGAGGAACTTTTCAACAAGAAAATGGCTGAAATCCTTGAAATAGCAAGAAAGAAGAAAAATGTTATTCAGGATGATGAGCTGATTGAGTACCTGAAGGGTAATGAACAGCTTATGGCTCCTCATTATTTCTCAAAGGCGCTTGACTTCTTTGAGAAGAATGGTGTGGATGTGCTGGTTATCACTGACGATGATGATGATCTTCCGCCTGTAGATGATCTTGATATCCTGCTTGATGATGAAGAAGAGATAGATCTTGAACAGATAGATATGTCTGTGCCTGAAGGTGTCAGTGTAGAGGATCCGGTACGTATGTATCTTAAGGAAATCGGAAAGGTTCCTCTGCTTGAAGCTGATGAAGAGATAGAGCTTGCTATGAAGATGGAGAACGGAGATGAGGAAGCTAAGAAGAAGCTTGCAGAAGCAAATCTCCGTCTGGTTGTCAGTATAGCAAAAAGATATGTCGGAAGAGGAATGCTTTTCCTGGATCTTATTCAGGAAGGAAATATGGGTCTTATAAAGGCTGTTGAGAAGTTCGATTATCGTAAAGGATATAAATTCTCAACCTATGCAACATGGTGGATAAGACAGGCTATTACGAGAGCTATTGCTGATCAGGCAAGAACTATCCGTATCCCTGTTCATATGGTTGAAACCATAAATAAACTTACCAGAGTATCCAGACAGCTTCTTCAGGAGCTCGGAAGAGAACCAAGTCCGGAAGAAATAGCTGAGGAAATGGATATGCCTGTAGACAGAGTACGTGAGATTCAGAAGATATCTCAGGAGCCGGTATCACTCGAGACTCCTATCGGTGAAGAGGAAGACAGTCACCTGGGTGATTTCCTTCCGGATGATGAGGTTCCTGCACCGTCAGAGGCTGCAGCGTCAGCTATCCTCAAGGAGCAGATATCAGAAGTTCTTGGAACACTTACAGACAGAGAGCAGAAGGTTCTGAGACTCAGATTTGGTCTGGATGACGGAAGAGCCAGAACACTTGAAGAGGTAGGAAAAGAATTCAGTGTAACTCGTGAAAGAATCAGACAGATAGAAGCAAAGGCTCTCAGAAAGCTGAGACACCCAAGCCGTTCACGTAAGCTTAAGGAGTTCCTTGAATAATGATCAGACTTTCTAAAAGAATGAAATGTTTAACTGATATGGTTAGTCCGGGAAAGGTTATGGCCGATATCGGCTGTGATCATGGACTCGTATCTGTTTATCTGGCTGCAAATGGTATATCCCCCAGGGTTATAGCTATGGATGTAGCTGAAGGCCCCCTTAAAGCTGCGGAGAAAAATGTAGCGGAAGCGGGGATGTCAGATAAAATAGAACTTAGATTATCAGATGGTTTTAAAGCCCTGTCAGCGGTTGAGACTGACGGGGCTATTATTGCTGGTATGGGTGGTCATCTCATACTGGATATAATAAGGGACGGCGAAGATAAATTCGGTGAAGGTTACCAGCTGGTACTTTCACCACAGTCAGATGTGCCATTGGTAAGAAACTATCTTAGAAACCATAGTTTTAAAATAGTGGATGAAGAAATGATCCATGAGGATGGTAAATTCTATATCATTATCAAGGCAGTTAAAACTAAGGCTGATGAAAATAAAGAAACAGAAGAGGATATAGCTTTTTTTGATACATATTCGGCAATTCTGATAGAGAAAAAATCACCTGTTTATGCTGAGTATCTGAGTTGTTGTCTGTCAAAATATGAGGGTATATTCTGCAGACTTTCAAAAACTGAAACAGCAGATGGGGGAAAAAGGCTTTCTCAGGTCCGTGATGAGATAAAGGAACTCACGGATATACTGGACCGAATAAACGATTAGGAGGGGTTGTATGGCTAAGGCAAAAGACATTACAGCAAGCATTAAGTGGAAGGATATCGAAAAAAAGGTAAACTTTGATTCGGGAACATCCCTGGAAGAAATATATGAAAAAGTATTTGGGGAAGATACGTTAAAAACCGTAGTGGCTGCCACTGTGGATGGAAAACTCAGAGAGCTTAATTATAAGGTAAATACCGATGTGGATATTACCTTTATTGCATTAAACAGTTCTCTGGGAATTGATCTGTATAAAAGAAGCATAGTACTTCTCATGATGAGTGCCATCAAAAATGTCATTAAAAAAGAAGATGGTCAGTATCGTATCAAGTTAATGTATTCCTTTGGAAATACATTTCATTTCAAGATGGATGACTGCGGCGTGGAGATAAATGAAGAGTTTCTCTCAAGAGTTGAAAATGAAATGGCAAGACTTGTGGAAAAGGATATTAGGATTGAGAAAAAAGTCTATTCCACCAGAGAAATGATACAGAGGTATTATGACAGGAATCTTCCGGCAAAGGCCGAGCTGCTGAGATACAGACGTGCCTCCAGAATCAATATTTATAGTATCGATGGTTATGAAGATTATTATTATGGCTTCATGGTTCCAAGTACAGGGTATCTGGACAGATTCCAGCTAAAACCTTTAGAGGAAGGATTTGTTCTCACTATTCCCGAGGTGGAGGGAAAAACTCCCCGTGTTGAATATAAGGCTTCAGAAATGATAGGCAGTGTCCTTAAACAGGCTGAAGACTGGGGCAGCATGATGAATATCAACAATATAGGTGCCCTTAACAATCTGATAGTAGCAGGACATATGGATGCTCTTATTCTGGTGCAGGAAGCGCTGATGGAAAAACAGATAGCGGATATAGCAGCCAAAATTGCCGAGGAAAAAAGAAAAATCATCCTTATAGCAGGTCCTTCGTCATCAGGAAAGACAACATTTTCCAACCGTCTCAGCGTACAGCTGGCGGCTCATGGACTATTTCCACATCCGGTGGCTATGGATGATTTCTTTAAGGAAAGAGTGGATACCCCTAAGGATGCTGACGGAAATTATGACTTTGAATGTATAGGTGCCATGGATCTGGATCTTTTCAATAAGACTATGTCAGGTCTTCTGGAAGGCAGGACCATGGAAATGCCAAGATTTAATTTTGCCAAGGGAAAGAAGGAATGGGATGGAACAACCATGACCTTGAAGCAGAGTGATGTTCTGGTGGTTGAAGGCATACATGCACTTAATCCTCTTTCCACCATTTCTCTTCCAAAGGATAGCAGCTTTAAGATATATGTCAGTGCGCTGTCACAGCTTAGTCTGGATGAGCATAACAGGATATCTACAACAGATATAAGGCTGCTAAGAAGAATTGTAAGGGATGCCAGAACCAGAGGAAACTCAGCTGAGAAAACTCTGAGTATGTGGCCTTCTGTAAGAAGAGGAGAGATAGAAAACATATACCCTTATCAGGGACTGGCAGATGCGGTATTTAATTCTGCCATGGTATATGAGCTTCCGGCTATTAAGATATATGCAGAACCTCTGCTATTTGGTGTTGAGGAAACCTCGCCGGAAAACTATGAAGCCAGAAGACTTCTGAAATTCCTGAATTATTTCCTGGGAATTGATGTTCAGAATGTCCCCAGTAATTCTCTGATCAGAGAATTCATAGGAGGAAGCCTTTTCAGGGTATAAAAAAAACGAGTAGAACTATAAGCCGGGTTATGTCATAGAAGAAAATCTTCCGGGGTAATCATCTATCTGGACCATACATTGCTGCATGGCTCTAGCAACCTACCTGAAGCTCGGCGGGCCGCGTCAACACTTCTGCTTGGTCTTGCTTCGGATGGGGTTTACAATGCCCTGTCTGTTACCAGCCAGGCGGTGAGCTCTTACCTCGCCTTTTCAACCTTACCCTTATCCCGCTGACGAATCAGACGGGAGTGTGGCGGTATGTTTTCTGTTGCACTTTCCTGTGAGTCACCTCAACCGGACGTTATCCGGCATCCTGCCCTGTGAAGCCCGGACTTTCCTCACTAGACCACTTTACTATCGTAAAGTGATCTAGCGCGATTACCTGTCCTGCTCGCAGGGGTGATTCTAACATATATTAATATAAAAAACAAGTAACTTTAGTGGAGGGAAAAATGAACAAGTTAAAAGTATTGCTCACAGTATTTATTTTGCTTATTTCATTTTCATTTATGAATGGAAATGTAATGGCGGCAGATAATACTGCTTTTTCGGTGGTAATGGATGTGTCGCAGAAACAGGGAGATAACTGCTATGTCATAACCGCCGATATTTCAAATAGTGGAACTGATTTTTCCGGAACATATGTGGTTAAAATTTCTTCTAACTCTTATAATTGTGTAGGCTATGCTGTCGATATATCCATACCATCTGGAGGAACAAAAACATATGAAATTACTGTTCCAAGTGAGAAGGTATCAGTAAATGAGAATGTATATGTAAATATTCTCAATAAAAATGGAAAAAAAGTTTATGAGCAGGAACTTCGTGGCTTTTTCAACAGCTTTTCTAAAGAGATTATTCTTGGTACCTTGTCCGATAAACCAGATAGCCTGAAGTTTATGGATATGGGTGGTAACAGAGTAGATATTAATAATGAAAGCTGCAGAATAAGAATTAAAGAGGCTGATGAAAAAACTTTAAAGGATTCTATAAATTGCTATGACATTCTTGCAATTGACAGATTTGATACTACTACACTTTCTGATGATACTATAGCGGCTGTGATAACCTGGGTAAAAAATGGTGGTCGTTTGATTCTTGGAACTGGTGAAGATGTTACAAGAGCTACAGCTGCATTTCCTGCAGATATGTTAGATGCTACGGTTTATAGTGGCTCCTTTATGGATGTTCCATTATGGAATGATATGGAACTCTCTAATTTATATGTTTGTGACATTATGTATGGCGACAGCTATAGTTACTCTTCTAATAATTATGTCAGACCTAGATCACATTTT
>CADBMW010000028.1 GCA_902795855.1 uncultured Lachnospiraceae bacterium | reverse complement strand
TTGTACTTCACGGTGGTTCAGGAATTCCTGATGAGCAGATCAAGAAGGCTATCTCAATGGGAGTTGCTAAGGTTAATGTAAATACAGAGTGCCAGCTCGTATTTGCTGCTGCAACACGTAAGTACATTGAAGAAGGCAAGGATCAGCAGGGTAAGGGATATGATCCTCGTAAGCTTCTTGCTCCTGGTGCTCAGGCTATCAGAGACGAAGTTAAGGATCGTGTAGCTGTATTCGGTTCTGCTGGAAAAGCTTAATAAATCCTTATAGAATTCGTATATAATTAAGAAAAATAACACCCATTTGTAAATTATTTACAAAAAATGGGTGTTATTTTTGTGTGAATAGTGTATAATAGGTCTGTATGATTTTTTGCAGTGGGAAGGTTAAGGAGAATATCAATGATTCTACTTCAGACACAAAAAGAAGAGTTTAGTAAGCTCAAGGACGTCAGAATATTCGGAAAAGACGAGCAGGGCGAGAAGATAAATGGTGATATACTCTTTGTGGGATTAGGTGGTATAGGTGGCAAGGTTGTCACAGCACTTAAGGGAATGCTCAGAGATGAGATTACCTCCGAAGACAATATACACTATCTGCTTATTGATTCAGATATTCCTGCCATGGAAGAGTCTATAAAGAATAGTAAGGAAGGTCTGGGATTAAATGCCCTTGAAGTAATGAGTATTTACAGACCTAATCTGGAAGACCTGCTGGATAGAGGTTATAACAATCAGCCTGTTCAGGCTACCCTGGCTAAGTGGATGAGTCCTGATTTTCCGCATCTTCATATAGGTACCGAGGGTGCACAGGGAAATCGTCAGATCGGACGTCTTATGTTTTCAAATGCATATGAAGATATGCGTATTCTTCTTTTCGAAAAGTTAGAGGATTTATATAGTGATTCAGTTTCCAAGAAGCTGGATGTCATAGTAGTTTCCAGTACGTGTGGTGGAACAGGTAGTGGAATACTGGGAGATGTAACATATAATATCAGAGCATATGCAAAGTCCCGTAAATGGAATAATTTCAGAGTTGGCGGATGCCTGCTTATGCCAGATGTTCTTTTTGCTAACCGTGATATTCGTGAAAATGATGAGCTTAGAACACTCCTGCTTGCAAACGGACAGGCTACAATGCTGGAGGTGTCTGATTATATTCAGTCTGCATATGAAGGCAAGAATTATGTTTTCGAAAGCACATCCCATAGGATCAGTATGAGTGAGAACATCTTTGATTCATGTGTGCTTGTTTCAGGAAAGAAGGATGATCAGGGTTATATTCCTGATACTGTTATATATAATGATGCAGCATATTTCCTTTCAAAGCTTGCTCAGAACAAGTATATCGATGATGCGGATCAGGATGGTAAGCGTAAGCTTATCCGGGATTCATTCTTTGAAAGAAGTAAGCTGGGATACTTCAAGGTTATCAATGAAGCAGACTACAGAATTCCTATAAAAGAGATAGAAAACATTACAGAGCAGACGATTTTCAACGAAGCTTATAACAGGCTTTTCCGTATGCCTGATAAGGATGAGAAAATCCAGCGTGATATAAGCGCTTCCTTTGGAGAGATGAGAACATTTCTCAATGGACAGCCGGGAGATGAGATAGAGCTTTCGGTAAATGGACTTATTAAAACAGGTCAGTATTCGAAGCCAATCTACAAGGATATCAAAAAGAGAGTGGACAGACTGAGTACATCACTGCCACAGGCTCTTAATACTGTGAAAGATGACATTCCTGTTATAGTTAAGTCCCTCAGAATAAAGATGTCACAGAGTCTTGATTCTAATATTGAAAAATATATGAAGGAATACGGCCCATACATCACTATGAGAATCATAGGATCCAAGGGCATAGGCGGATGTGAAAAGGATGACGGAATGGTTGCTGAGGCTAAATCTCTGGAGAAGAAGCTTTCAGAATATGAGCCATCCAATGATTATGAAAGAATCATAGATTCCATCCTTCAGATAGTAAAGAAGAGATTCTTTGCATTCCCTTCAGCTAAGAAAGAGACTGAGAATGGTTATTATGAGGCCTGCCTCAAGGATGCTCTTGCAAAAGAGAGAACCATGCTGATCGAAGAACTGAATGCACAGGATGTGTTCGGAGATATCGTAAGACAGCTTCGCCAGAGAGCAGAACAGCTCAGCGACACCTATGATCAGTTTGGAAAGGATCTTAAACATGCAGTTGAAGATCTTGCTGTTCAGGGAAGAAGAGTGGTTGATTTCACTCTTACAGATGCAAAGCGTCATGAGTTCCTTCCAACAGATTATGTTACAGAGGAACGTATAGAACAGTTCAGAACAGGACTTATCAATATGATGGTAAGTCATGAGTCAGATATAAACAGCGACAGAGTAGTACCTATCGGTGCTGAGATGGAGCATATCTATCGTAACTTCCTTCTTGGACTTGGAGTATATCCAAATGAGAAGGTCATAGCAGTTGCATTTGCTGATAAGCATCCATCTATGCAGGATATAAATGCCATGTTTGTATCCTTCGACAGTGAGGTAAGACGTGGAGTTATGAAGAGCGCAGCACTTGCCTTCGTAACAAATGCCATGCTGAAGACCTCAAAGAAAAAGCTTTGTATACTCAAGAAGGGCTTTGAGTCAAAGGTACTGAGTCAGAAGTACATCTCACTTCCAGATTCCATGCCTCACTTCTCAGCAGCCATGAAAGAGATACTGACAGAGGCTCCATATAATGAAGAGCCGGAGTCAATCACAACAAATATCGGAGAGCAGATCATCACAACTGATAATTTCTATTCCGGAGTAAGACTGAACATGCTTGAATGCTCAGCATCCATGGAAATGGCTTATGGCCAGGTTCAGGCTAGAGGAACCTACGCCGGCCTGCACACCTACGGCTAGAAAATGAATCAAAAGGGACGGTTCGAGAGAACCGTCCCTTTTTCTATTCTATCCTTCATCAAGGAAAAACAATTCTCAGGGAGCGCCTTTCCGGCGCGGGTCGAGATTTAGTTTTTCCGCTCTCATTTCTTCCCGGTGGAGCCGAATCCACCTTCGCCACGCACAGTCTCCGAAAGCTTATCCACCTCATTAAAAATACCCTGAATATATGGAGTGATAACCAGCTGTGCAATTCTTTCTCCAGGTTCGATCACCTGACTGACGGATGAATGATTTAGTAGAGATACCATTATCTCTCCTCTGTAATCTGAATCAATAACTCCCACTTTATTTGCAGGTGCCAGCCCTCTTTTTGTTGCCAGCCCGCTTCTTGCATAAATCAGTCCGGCATAACCAACGGGGATTTCCATTGCTATACCGGTTTTCACAAGGTAGGTTTCTCCGGGCTTTATCTCAACGTTTTCGTCCATGCATGCGTAGAGGTCAGCTCCGGCTGCAAATTCTGAACCATAGGTCGGGATGATGGCATTTTGATTCAGTTTTATTATATTTATATTAAATGTCTTTACCATTTTATAAGACTCCTTTTTTATTTCAAATATCATTTTCAGTGGTATCGTGAATCTGATTATAGCATCATGTCAGTGGCTTGTAAAACTTCAAAAATAGGGTTCTCTTTGAAAAATAAATGGCAAATCACAAAAAAATCACTTTATTTTTAAAAAACCTTGTGTTATTATAATGCGGTTATTAAATCTAAAACTAAATAAAAGCGATGAAAGGATAAGAAAATGAAAATCAGAAAGATAAGTGCAGTTCTTGCCGGTGCGATGGTTTTATCAGTACTTGCAGGCTGTGGCAAGTCAAGTGATGATCCAATCAAAGATATGCAGAGCAAGTATGAGCAGTATGTAACTCTTGGTGAATACAAGGGTGTTGAATATACACCAACTCATACAGAAGTAACAGATGATGACATTCAGGCTGAAATCGATAGTCTTGTTTCTGACAACACAATAGAGAATAAAGAGTATGACAGAGCCGCTACAATGGGCGATGCAGTAAACATTGATTATGTAGGTTCCGTTGATGGTGAAGAGTTTGAGAGTGGTAACACACATGGTTCCGGAACTGAGATTACTCTTGGAAATAGTGGTTACATCGATAACTTCGATGAGCAGATTGTAGGACATACTCCTGGAGATGCATTTGATGTAAATGTAACATTCCCTGAAGATTATGGTAAAGAAGAGCTCAATGGTAAAGATGCAGTATTTGCTACAACTCTTAACTATATCGTAGGCGAGCCTACAGTTCCTGAGTATGATGATGTACTCGTTGCTTCTGCTACAGACTACAAGACAACAGAAGAGTTCGAGACAGCTAAGAGAGAAGAGCTTGAAAAAGAGAATGCAGAAAATGATCTTGAGGCAGATAAGAGTGCTGTACTCCAGAAGGTTCTTGATTCATCAAATGTAACTGAGTTCCCTGAGACAGAGGTTGAAGAGAGAGTAAAGAGCATGATCGACAATGTTTCTTCATCAGCTCAGTCAAATGGAATAGACCTTGCAACATATCTTTCATATTATGGATATGATGAGGAAAGCTTCAAGGAGCAGGTAAGATCATCAGTTGAATCATATATTCGTGAGAAGATGATAGTAGTAACTATAGCTGATAAAGAATCTATAGAAGCTACAGATGAAGAAGTTGAGGCAAAGAAGCAGGAGCTTCTTGACCAGACAGGTCTCACAGATATTGAAACATTAAAGTCAACATATGGTTATACAGAAGAAGATTTCAGCTATGGAATAATCTACGAAAAGGTAGTTGATTTCATTTATAACAATGCCGTTCAGGTTGAAGCAACAAACACTGATGCTGAGGAAGCTTCAGATGGTGATGCTTCTGGTGGAGAAGCCGGAATGGTTGATGATTATGGAACAGAAGACTAATCTGAGTTCGAAATCCAAATAAAAAATGTATAAAAGTTTAGCCACTGAGAGGTTGACAATACTAATGTATGATGGTACAATCGTTCAGTGGCTAATTTATGCAGATGTGGCGGAATTGGTATACGCGCATGATTCAGGTTCATGTCCACATTACGTGGGTTCGGGTTCGAGTCCCGTCATCTGC
>CADBMW010000027.1 GCA_902795855.1 uncultured Lachnospiraceae bacterium | reverse complement strand
TTATCCACAGCCTGCTCCAGCTCTTTCATCTGCTCCATTCTTTTCAGATTCACCTTAACCTTGGCCAGCAGAATTGACAGACTGTAAGGCTTTTTAACATAATCATCTCCGCCGATGCTGAGAGCCACCAGCACATCATCATCACTTTGTCTTGCACTGATAAATATTATGGGCAGCTTGTACTCTTCCCTGATTTTCTTACACACCTCAAACCCGGAGCCGTCTCCCAGATTTATATCCAGAAGGATTATATCCACATCATTTTTGTCCAGAAAATCATAACAAGACGCAGCACTGTTTACGTACTGCGTCTTTATATCAAACATTTCAAAATATTCAGCGGTCATCTTCGCAAGCTCTGCTTCATCATCAACTATGAGACAATTGTAATGCATAATCCTACCTCCATACGTGATACACCGCTATTGTATCAAAACACATTTCCCATAGCAAGTGGATTGAGGCCCCACTGATTATCAGAAGCTGTTGGCTGCATAGTCCAGAATATAGTCCTCTCCCTTGTCAAAGATTGATGTAATAAGTTCAGTTGTAAATGGTATCTTCTCGTCGAAAGGAGTTCTGCCCACATGATCCGTATATGTATCTATTGCTATCTCCCCATTTGGAAGTAGATTTGGAACTGCAGAAAATGATATATCTCCATTTTCAAGAGACACACCTGTTACCGCCTGGCAGGAGCTGTTGGACCTTGTGAGCCCCATGACCTTCACATTAGGAAATTCTCCCAGCATGTAGGTCATGTCGTCTCCGGCACTGACGGTAATGGCATTTACCAGAAGGATGATCTGTCCGTCATGCCACAGGTCTTCTCCCTCATAACCGGAAGGCACTCCCATTTTATACTTTCCATCTACGCCCCTTTCATAGGTTGCAGTCTTCTCATTTATCTCGGCATTGTAATATGTCAGATGCTCTCCCTTAGGCGCAAGGAGCTGGGCAATGCCCTCAACAAAATACGGACTTCCACCGGAATTGGATCTGATATCTATGATCATATTTTTTACGCCCTTACTTTTAAGATCCAGGATATCCTCTCTCAGCTCATCAGTCATTTTTGTATAGTCCGATCCACTATAGGTTTCCTGATCATATGCCATCTGACTGATACGGATCAAATATGTATCATCATTTACCTTCTGCCAGTCCAGATTAGTTATGTTAACCCCATTATCTATCTTATTCATTGTATTTTTCATTCTCATCACATATATTCCAAGGCTTGGCGCAGTTACTTCTTTCTCTTCGCCCTTCTCATTAATATATGTTATGTCAACCGTCGGGTTTTCTGATATGGTGGCACCAGATTTGCTCTTAAGGGTTTCGCCCGGCACATAGGTCTCGCCGTATTCCATACCATTTCCAATACCGGCTACGTACATAGGGAGGTAAAACTCCTCATTTTCTCTTACAGGATACTGCTCTATGTAATATTTTATATCCTCGAAATATTCCTCCACAGGCCTGCCATTCCATTTGGTGATCACAGTACCATTTTTTATTCCGGCATTTTTAAGGGTAAGTCTGTCCTGCTCAGCGCTCTTACTAAGAAATTTTTCTTTCACACTATAATATCCAAACTCGTCATGCTCATCATTTAAAACGGAGTAGGAATTATCATAGCCTTCAACATTTACTGCCACATATTCTCCTGTTGATAGCCTTGCCAGGCACAGGCCATAATCATTACCGTATAGTCTGCAGAAAGCATTTCTCCATAGACCTTCGTCCCCAGGCTCATAGCCTACATGACCATCATAGAATTCGCCGGTAAACTGCAGCCACAATTTATAATTCTCTACATAGTCCTGACTCTTATCCACTTCCTTAAAGAGAGGATCATACTTTGCATAAAGCTCATCCCACTCTATTCCCTTTTCTTCTGTCAGCACATAATGTTCCTTCATGGTATTAAAGGCCGTTTTAAAGTCCTCATAAAATGACATTTTTTTGTAGTCCGGTGCAAATAAGACCAGGGCCAGACTTATCAGGATCATAAAGGTGGAAGCAACAGCCAGGATGCGCTTTGGCTTAACACTTTTCTCATCGCCGGAATCATTTCCCAGGAAGAGACAGAATATCTGAAGAAAGGCCGCCGCATAAACTCCTATGTGATACAAATCAAAGCCGCCCAAAAGCACCATAATTATAGTCACAAAGGAAGGAGCCGCATAAAGAAGCCTCCACTTATTTGAAACAATTTTCACACCTATCTTCGCCACCACAAAGAGCAGCGCCATAAGCATCAATTCTATAATAATGAATGAAACATCCATAATAAAATCCTCCTAATTTAACTCGTCCCTGCGGAAGAGGGCGTAGCCCATGAAAAGATAGAAGGCTGCCACAGCCAGCGACACAAAAATGGTTTGGAGCACCATGGATGATGTGAATGCGCTGTTGTAGGAGCTGTAATCTACTACTCCCTGAACCGGATCCACATTGTATATGCTCCAGCCCTTGTAGGACACGAGCCAGTTCATGTTAAACAAACTGATGTATGAGTTCTGGGTATCGTGAAGGATGTCAATAAGCAGG
Organism: uncultured Lachnospiraceae bacterium; assembly: GCA_902795855.1. Classification (GTDB taxonomy): domain Bacteria; phylum Bacillota; class Clostridia; order Lachnospirales; family Lachnospiraceae; genus Eubacterium_Q. The sequence continues at coordinate 8,733 of CADBMW010000027.1, read as the reverse complement.
GTGCCGCTCATCATTACGAAAAATCCTGATGCCATCATTACGAAATGATTCTTCACCAAAAATGTTATCACCGCCATAAATGCTGCAAACCTGATAAATGGGAAGAACAGCAGCAGCTGTCTCACTATCACATCTCCTATTTCCAGATGTCCGCCCCACCCACCTATGATGGTTCCGGTGATGACCGGGATAAATGACAAAAATACTGCCAGCACGGAGGAAGTTATAATGGCGAAGAGGCTTCTTGCCAGAAATATGCTGATTCTGGAATGCCCCGAAAGAACTTCGTAATTCGCCACTTTATCTTTGTAATCCTCTCCGCAGATGACTCCAACTATAATCGCTGTAATGAAGAGCGAAAACTCATATGTCATCACAGGAGTTTCTACCAGCATGCCACTGGCACCACTCAGCTGATCTTCAATATTTACATTTAAAATCCCCGTGAGAATCATCATTATTATCATACCAATGTATATTCTTATCAGCATTTTGCTGTGCAGGATTTCAAACCAGATTGATTTCATTATATTTTTCATTTTCATTTTCCTCAGTCTCTATCTGTTTTCTTGAAGTTTATATAGGAGATTACCATGTATATAACCGTAAATAATATGGATACGCCGATGGTCTTCCATATCATTTCCCCGGTAACTGCGGTATCAAATTTGCAAACCTGTTTTCCATTCTCAACTACATACTTTGAATTAGTGGTAATCAGTAGTGCACAGCCATTTGTAAATGCTGTGGGATAAACGATCACTATCTTAAGTAACTCTTCCAAGATACTCTGTACTATGGCTATGATCATCATAGTTGCATATCCCAGGGCTATTCCTTTACCCGCACTTCTTGTAACCGTTGCCAGCATCATTACATATGCGCAGTATCTCATCATGGTGAAGAATGTCAGAACACATCTCAGAAGGACTTCACCTTTAACGGTCTCCGGTCCCCATCCATAAATGAGATCAAACAAACCAACCGGAAGCATGAATATTATAAATACCAGCACTGTTCCCCACAGAAATCCCGATATCATTCTTCCTGTAAATACTCTGGTTCTGCTATGACCTGCCATCAGTTCGTAGTTCAGTGTCTTGTCTGCGGCATCCCCTGCAACCAGTTTGCTTCCCAGGATCATTACACCAATGAGAGAAAATACAAACACTGTTCCCAGATTTGATGAAGCATAATAAAGGCTGGGAGTCATTTCACTGGTAGATCCAGAATTCATCATCCCACTCAGGAATAATATAAAGAATGGCATCAACAGAAGGGAAATGATGGTTATCCAGTTTGGCGTGTCCCGTCTGGCACTGTAATTTAGTGATTTAATAATATTGAACATGGGTTTTCCTTTCTTTTTTCACGCAGCTTTGGCTTACAAGCCGGCAATCGCTGAATCGGCTTGTACCATTCGCATGTAGTATTCTTCCAGATTTACTTCATTGAGGGTAAGTTCAGTTGGGATGATTCCATTTTCGTAAAGGGTTTTGGATATATTCCTGATATCCTCCAGGCCGTCGTAGATTCGAAGGCTTCCATCCTCCATGGCCTCAATTCTCTCTATTCCCAGATCCCTTGTTAATATGGCACTGGCCTTTTCGTTGTTATCAGTATCGATATGATAGTACTCGCTGCAGGCTTTCCTCAGCTCCTCCGCCGTAAAGACTCCCTTAATTTGTCCATTATTTATAAATATATAATCTGTGCAAAGAAGAGACAGCTCGCTCAGGATATGAGATGAGATAACCATGGTAATGTTATCTTCCTTATTTAGTTTTCTGAATAGCTCTCTTATCTCTACGATGCCTTCCGGATCGAGACCATTTATGGGTTCGTCCAACACCATGAATTCAGGCTTACCCATGAGAGCATTTGCAAGACCCAGTCTCTGTCTCATACCCAGGGAGAAGTTCTTTACGATCTTCTTTCCGGTATCCTGAAGATTTACTATCTCCAGAACCTCATCGATACGGCCTTTATCCGGTATGCCCTTCTGAAGTCTCTGCTTCTCCAGATTTTCCCGGGCTGTCATTTTCTCCTTTTCATAAGGAGTTTCAATCATGAAGCTCATCCTTGTTCTTGCATGATTCAGTCCCTTTTCATCAGTCGCCCCATACATTTTCAGTTCACCGCTGGTGGGGAATATAAGTCCGCCCATGATTTTCATTATGGTGGTTTTTCCGGCACCGTTCGGTCCGATGAGCCCTACGATGCTTCCCTTCTTTATTTTGAAGGACACACTATCCAGGGCTTTCTGATGGCCGTACTGCTTTGTTAGATTTGTTATCTCTACAATATTTTCTGACATATTCATTTCCTCACATAGAATCATTATTCCTGTTTTTTACTAAATACACTATAAAACTTAAAATTAAAGAATTTCTTAAATTAATTCTTATTTCTTAAATATTCTTAAGGGATGATTTTTGCTATAGCAAAAAAACAGGAGACAGTTTCCTGTCTCCTGAACTGTCTCCTGTTTAAGATAGAACCTATATTAATCTAATCAATCAAATCTATTCTGTTCAAGCAGCTCCACAGATTACTTCACAGTAATACTTACCGTCTTGCAGAGTCCATTCTGAGTATAAACATATATTTTTGTTTTTCCTTTGCTGACTCCCTTAACCTTTCCGTTTTTATCAACTGTGGCAATCTTTGGATTGTCGCTTTCATAACGGAACTTTGCAATATGTATTGCCACCGGCTTCTTTTTAGTAAAGCTTGCTTTTATAGCTTTCTTCTTTCCCTTCTTCACTGTAAGCTTGCTCTTCTTCAGCTTAAGCGATGTTGGATTGCCCTTCTTTCCCTCGTCTGTTGTCGCATGTACAGACTTTGAAGTGGAGATAACCTTATCTCCCGTAGAAGTGGTTTTATAGGAAACAACCAGATACTTGTAATAAGTGCCCTTCTTCAGCTTTTTGAATGTATAGCTGTTAGTTCCCGGGTTACTGATAGTAACGAGCGGCTCCATGTTTTTTCCACATTTGGCACCATATATAATATATCCACTGGCGCCATTTATTTTATTCCAGGAAAGCTTTATGGATGTCTTCTTCGGACTTATCTTAAGCATCAGATACTTATGAACTGATCCCTCAACATCCTTCTTATCTGTATTGGTAGTTTTGATAACCTTTTCCTTAGTCTCCACAGGAACATTTTCTGCATAAGAAAAGATTTTGGTTATATCTTCTTCAGCCTTTGGTGCCTCAGTTGGTTTTGGTTCCGGCTTTTTAGTTTCTTCAGCCGGCTTTGGTGTTTCTCCGGAAGGCTCCGGCTTTTGAGTCTGACCATACTTAACTTCTATAGTCAGAGTTTTATATCCATAACGGAAACCTTTTTCATCTTCCTCAACAGGAACTGGAATCCCATCGCCATCAAATACTGAAAGTAAAAATGCACCGAACTCGCATACGTTTTTAGTCTCTATGCCATTCTTATCAACCGATTCAAATGTCATCAGATTATAATTCTTTCCATCTGCAGTAGTTTTCTTTTCAAAGATAAATGAGAAAAGAGAATCTTCATTTGGTTCTAAGGTGGCATGTGTGCATATATCAACCCCTCTGTAAAACATATCAACAAAGTGTTTTTCATTTGGAGACATTTTTGCAGCAGGAATAGGGCTTATATATATTTTTTTATTGTAACGCCATTCACTAAAACCATCCATACCTTCATCATCATCGCTAAGGTCAATACCCATTTCATCAGCATATAGAGCCTCTGCTGTAAGTAGCATCCCATCCATAAGAAGCATTGCAGTGATAGCTTCCATACCTTCACCTTGATATTCCATCCTTGAGTCTATTATCAGTTTCTTACCTTCGGATACATCGATATAAAGTTTTCCATCCTTCGTCTGTGTCGGCATACCGTAAACAACTATATCCTCGTTTACACCAAAAGTGTTTTTTATCAAATCTTCCTTTGTTCCATTCTTTTTCGTATACCAGGAATATAGATTGATTCCTTTAGGAATATCCGCTTCACTTATCCCCTCATCCTTCATAAGATTCTTAAGATTTGAAAAAACAGTATAATTATCTCCAGGAGCATTAATTTTTGCTATCAGATTTTCTCCTGTATAATCCATCAGAGTATATGTAATGACAAGAACACGATTATAGTTATACCAATTATTATCTTTTAGTTTCTCAGATGTAGTAACAACATGAGTTTTAACTAATTTCCCATCCGGCAGATCTTCCGATTTAACACTAAATGCTGAATCAGCAACAGACTCTATGCTGTTTCCACCGGATATTACTGTCAGCTTCGGACAATCCGCAAATACTTTCTCACCAATTGATTTTATATTATTTGATATAGTAACACTCTCAAGGTTGGAACAGTCTCGAAAGCTGCTCTTTCCCATACTGGTTACTGTATCAGCAATAATAACATTTCCTATATAATCATGATTGGAAAACGCAAAATTATCTATGCCTGTAATTCCAGATTGTATTTCTACCGTTACATTTTCTTTATCATCCTTTAAATAAACAAATGGAACATAGTTTTCCAAAGTATATCCGTAAAGATCACCCCCTGGAATAGTTCCCTCGCCGCTAAAGATAAGCTTATTCTCATTTTCATACGAGTTCCAGTTGATTCCTTCAGAATATACTCCGGACATATCAGAATTGACCTTGTCCTTGGCTGTATAGTCGAATATTTTTCCTTCTGTACCAAGTTTGGAGGCGGAATAAATTACTGTATTAAAATGATCCGTAAAAGTAAAACCAGTCTCATCGCGATAAGGTCCCGGAGTCCAATAAAAATCATACTTCTTCCCAACAACAAGATTAATTGTGCCCTTTAATTCAGCTCCCGCTGAAAGAGTCAACGTTTGAACTGTTTCTCCGGTTTCTGCATCCTTTATTAGTATTTCGGATCCGTTCCAACCATCTCCCCAGGAGTCAGTCAAAACAAATGCTATGGTTTCTGAGCCGCCATCACCATCAGCCCTAGCTACCATAGCATTATTAAAAACAACCATATACATGATTAATAAAACCAATACAGGAACTGCTACTGTTTGTATTCTTCTAAAACCCATACGAATACCTCCATTTCTAAAACCCCAATGAAAATTGATGCACCAGTTGCCATGTACGTTAATTATAACAAGTTAAGGCAGTTCATGCAATCGGAGATACGCCAGAGGGTTCCTGTATATTATTTTACAAAAACTCCAGTTTTAATACTTTATTCTTCTGTTATCATGTCTATGGGCTTCAGGTTTCTAACTCTAAGGCCAAGTACCGCTGATGTGATCACTGCTACTGCAAAGATTCCAAATGCTGTAATTCCGATCCACCTAATTGGAAGAACGAAGTCCATGGATTTCATTCCAAAGAGGGAGAACATTGCGAGGCAGAGCTTTGCGCCTGCAGGCTGGCTGACAAGTACTCCCAGCAGGATTCCTGCAAGGATTGCAGGGGAATTGGAAAGCATTATCTGTGAGATAAGTCCTCTACTGGTCTGTCCCAGTGCCTTGCTTATTCCCATTCCGCGCCACTCTCTTGTTATCTTGGCTCTTATTACCAGTGACTCAACAAATACGACTATTACTATGGTGATAAATGCTATCACAACACATATGACTTTCATGGTTGCAGATACAGTGCCAACAGTAGTTTCAATACCCTTTTTAAGATCACTTATATGCATAGCCTCAAAGTCCAGGTTTTCCTTCTCAGCATAATCCTCAAGTCTGCTTTTCATAGTATCAAAGGAAACGTCGTCTTTACATGTAATGTTATAACTATATTCGGAAATCTTTGGGATTATTCTTTCTGCAGCTTCGCTGTTCATGATTATGGTACGGCCCATTCTTTCCAATCTCTGATTGAGTCCTACGATCAGATACTCTTCCTTCTTAGTTCCGATTTCCACTTCTATAACATCACCGATCTTAGCTCCTATATCATCGGCAGCTGCGCCTGTAAGCATTACCTCATTATCCTTTTCAGGCAGTCTTCCATCTACTATTCTTGTCATGGTTGCGTTGGCTGTGTCATCATAAACATAGGTATAAATGTTTGATTTGTTATCGCCAAAATATACTGTAGGCTCTATGCCGACAATTCCCAGAACATTTTCCACATCCTCCAGGTTTCTAAGGTCATCGCCCATCTCAGGTGATCCCATTACGGAAACATTACCGTTTTCAAATCCCATAAAATCTATGATATTTTTTGCATCTTTTCCGAAGTTCTCATAAAGTCCGAAACCGATCAGGGCTGATATAGTAAGGATAAATGATATCATTACCATGACTACATTTCTGCCCCAGCCTCCAAATGTATCCTTGAGAGAAAGTACAATTGATATAGGAAGAGGTGTGTTCTCAAAGGAGAACAGATTCCTTTTGAAATTATGTGTATTGATTCCGCCTCTTAATGCATCCAGAACGGATATCTTCTTATATGTTCTGCTGGTAAGTACTGATACAAGGAATGCTACCAGTATTATTCCCACAAATGTCATGGCCATTACCGGGATGCTGACAGGCTGATTCCATACAAGTCCTGATACAATACTTACTACATTGCCAAATTTTTCAAATGTAAGGGTTGCTACTAATATTCCTACTGCAGTTCCAAGAATTGATACCAGAAGTATCTGCATGGAAAGTGCTCGTCTGAGTTCCTTAACTGTATATCCGCTGGCCTCAAGTATTCCGGTATTCTTCATATTTCTATTGATGAAATTCTTGATGCTGAAGCATATGATTACGATGGCTATCGCCAGAATAAGTACTGCGAATATAAGAATTAATCCCATAACGATGAGTGGTAAAAACTCTGATCCACCTTTCATCATCTGCCAGTTAACAGCCATATATGAAAGATAATCTTTCTCAGGATTTTTTTCAGCATAAGGGGAGATAAGCTTCTTGTAGCTGTCTGTTACCTCATGCTCAACATCTACTGTAGTAAAATCTGCGGTAAGCTCAGACTCATCCATAATACCCTTGTGATAAGTATCTTTAACTACACTATTTGGATGATTTTCTATCAGCTCATCCATGAGCTTGTCTGACATATAAATGTAGTAAACTGTTATATTTGTTGAAGAACAGAAATATGGATTTGCATCATAACCGGCAACATTAAGATCATATGTTTTTTTATCCAGCTTGATCTGAAGTGTATCTCCTACTGCGAATTTGTTTTTCAGATAAAGTGGAATAATGATATCATTTTTAGAAAGCTTACTCTGATCTATTCCGGGATTCATATACTCAGGTTCATCATCATAGCTTTCCGCCACGAACATATACTGAGAATACTCTTTCTCATTTTTGTTCCTGTAATCAGGGGTCATGGATATCAAAGAGCTGGCTTCATAATCTGTAATGTGTTTATTCTCAGTGAACGCCTTCTTACCACATTCATTTTCTTCTACAGAATCATTTGTTATGACTGAAACATATGCGCCATTTACTTCATCAAAGCGGTTGTCCAGAATTTTTCCTAATCCGGCAACTACTGATGCACAGTCAAATATCAGAAAAGCTGAGATCAGGGTGAGGAAAAAAAATGTTATCATATCACCCTTTTGTTTTTTCATATTATTCTTTGCTATAAAAAATAGATTATACATGGCTTTTCTCCTTTTTTACCATCCCATATCTGCCAGGAAATCTTTAAGTCTTCTGTGACGGGCAAGAGCTTCTTCCCGATTCGGATTTGATTCATCCTTATAATCACCCACATAAGCTCCCAGATCTATTTCGTCGGTGATAACTCCATCTGCCAGATAGATTACTCTGTTTGCTCTCTCGGCTGCCTTTACTGTGTGAGTTACCATTACGATACTCTGTCCCTGACTATTCAGCTCTGTCAGGATATCCAGAACGTTTATTGTATTCTGTGAGTTAAGGGCTCCGGTGGGCTCGTCTGCGAAAAGCACCTCCGGCTGATTTATAACACCTCTTACCACTGCCACTCTCTGCTGCTGTCCACCGGAAAGCTGTGCAGGAAACTTCTTCCAGTCTGTTTCGCTTATTTCAACCTTTTCCAGGAGGGTCTTTGCTCTTCCGGCCAGAGCCTTACGGTCCTTTGATTTCAGCAGTCCGCTTACCATTACATTGTCCAGAGCACTCATTGAATCATTCAGATAATTCTGCTGAAAAACGAATCCGCAATGGTTTCTTCTGAACAGCGCCAGCTTGTCATTATTGAATTTGGAAATCTCAATTCCGAACTCCGAATTATCCTTCCCTTTCTTCTTTGCTGACTCATCCTTCACATTGTAGGTGATAGTTCCAAGGGAAGGTCTGTCCATTCCGCTAAGTGCATAGAGAAGTGTACTCTTGCCTGATCCGGAATTTCCCATGATCACTGTGAAATCTCCTTTGTAAATCTCCAGGTTCAGATTCTTCAGCACGTGCTGCTGAACCGATTCATTTGAAAATGTTTTAGAAAGGTCCTTTGCATTTAAGACTACTGTTTTATTATTCATGGCTTTTCTCCTTTTTCGAAATTTTGCTTTGTTGTTGATGTTAATATACAACAACTCCACCTGGAAGTCTTAATCTGATTCTTCTGTATTTCTTAATTGTTTCTTAAATGGCGGAAAAACCAAATCTCGACTCGCGCCGGAATAACAAAGAGTGTCGCCTGCGACACTCTCCGCGCGAGGCGCGTGCTGCCAAAGGCAGCTATCTTCATTGCGCGCCGAGACGCATCCTTAGCGGAGCGTTTTTTG
>CADBMW010000026.1 GCA_902795855.1 uncultured Lachnospiraceae bacterium | reverse complement strand
TGTCCGCCTTCGTCATAGCCCACATATCCCGGAGGAGAGCCTATCATCTTAGACACGCTGTGCTTCTCCATATATTCGGACATGTCCACTCTTATGAGACTCTTTTCATCTCCAAAAAGTGTTTCGGCCAGGGCCTTTGAAATTTCGGTTTTACCCACACCTGTTGGTCCCAGGAAGAGAAATGATCCTATAGGTCTTCCCGATTCCCGAAGCCCTACTCTGCTTCTTCTGATAGCGCTGGATACAGTCTTAACTGCTTCATCCTGCCCCACTATTCTTTCATGAAGTGTGTCCTCAAGTCTGAGAAGCCTGGACTGTTCAGATTCCGAAAGCCTTGAAACAGGTATTCTAGTCCATACGGAAACCACCGCTGCTATATCATCCGGAGTAACCACCGGATCCTCCTCTTCGGCTTTATGATTCTTCTCAGCCCTGTGATCTATCAGACTCTTTCTGAGCCCCGATGCCTTCTCGATATCCCCCTCTGCCAGGGCACTTTCGATAACCTGGTTCATAAACCATTCATAGTTACCTGAGAAGCCATCCTTTTCGTCTATGGAAACATCTCCCATTTTTATTCTGGAGCATGCTTCGTCCAGAAGATCAATTGCCTTATCAGGAAGATATCTGTCATTTATATATCTGATGGACAGCTCAACCGCTGCCTTCAGTGAATCTTCAGTTATGGTTACGCCGTGGAAAATCTGATAATTATCTGAAATAGCCTTTAGTATTTCCAGAGTTTCTTCAGCAGTAGGTTCCTCAACCATTACAGGCTGGAAACGGCGTTCCAAGGCTGCATCCTTTTCTATATATTTTCTGTATTCCTCAAGAGTTGTTGCACCGATAACCTGTATCTCACCTCTTGAAAGTGCCGGCTTGAAAATGTTAGCTGCATCGTGAGTTCCTTCAGAACCACCTGCTCCGATAAGGGTATGCAGCTCATCTATAAATACTATGATATCAGGATTTGCCTTCAGCTCATCCAATGTCATCTTAAGTCTTTCTTCAAAATCTCCTCTGTATCTGGTACCGGCCACCATACTATTGAGATCCAGATTGATTATCTTTTTATTCTGATAGCTTTCGGGAAGAAGCTTTGCTTCGATCATCTGAGCAAGTCCTTCCACTATGGCTGTTTTTCCTACTCCGGGTTCTCCCACAAGACATACATTATTCTTGGTTCTTCTTCCAAGAATCTGAAGTACCCTCATGGTCTCATCATGTCTTCCAACCACAGGATCCAGCATTCCATCCTTTGCGGCCTGAGTCAGATCCTTTCCATAGCTTTCCAGCATGGACTTCTGTTTACCGCCTCCGAAGCCTTTCTGAGGAAGCTTCACAATATATTTGGCACTGTATTTATCAGCCTCCTTGCGATTCATTCCCGTAGACATCAGAAGCTCTGCACACATGGTACTTAAATTAATGTTCTTGTTTTTCAGAACCTTGAAGATATCGCTGTTCATATCCCTGAGGATTGAAAGAAGAAGAATTTCCGTACCCAGACTATCAAGTTTTAGTCTTGCCACATCTTCCTTTGCAGCAGCCAGAACCTTCTCCGTTCTTTCAGTAAAACAGTCCTTAAATTCACCTACATTATATTCATTTGCCTGGTCCCGCATCATGGCGGCAAGAGCCTGAAAATCCTCTGCACGAAGACCTGATTTAAGCATTACGCTGTAGGCCACACCCTTATGAACAGTATATAAGGATATGAAAATATGCCTGCAGTCAGCATAAATATTTCCCAGTCTTCTGGCAACGATTTTAGCCTCTTTTAAAACCAGTAAAGTTGTATCTGAATATTTTGTATCTATCACTGCTCGTCTATAGCCTTTCCAATATCATGTCTCATATATTTGTTGTCAAAATCTATAAGCTCTGTAGCCTGGTATGCGTTCTTTCTTGCCTCTAAGAGATCATTTCCCAGGGCAACCACACCGAGAACTCTTCCTCCGTTTGTCACTATCTTTCCATCCTCATCGAACTTGGTTCCTGAATGGAATACATAGTAATCGTCCTTGTCCTTGAAATTATCAAGTCCCTTTATTTCGAATCCCTTCTTGTAGGAAACAGGATAACCATCTGAAGCAAGCATTACACAAACTGCTGCATTATCTTCAAACTGAAGATCTATCTTATCCAGGGTTCCGTCAGCGCAGGCCTCCATAACCTCAACTATATCATTTTTAAGTCTTGGAATAACCACCTGAGCCTCAGGATCACCAAAACGGGCATTGAATTCCAGTACCCTTGGTCCCTTTGGAGTAAGCATAAGTCCACAGAAAAGAACCCCCTTGAATTCTCTGCCTTCTGCAGCCATGGCATCTATCGTTCTCTGATATACATTTTTCTCACAGAATTCCTTTACTTCATCTGTGTAGAATGGGCTTGGTGAAAATGTTCCCATACCACCGGTATTAAGTCCTGTATCTCCATCTCCTGCTCTCTTATGATCCTGAGCGGAAGTCATAGGAAGGATGGTCTTTCCATCTGAGAAGCAAAGTACAGAAACCTCGCGGCCTGTCATAAACTCCTCGATGACAACCTTATTTCCGGCATCGCCAAATTTCTTATCTATCATAATCTCCTTAATTCCGTCCTTAGCCTCTTCAAGAGTCTGGCAGATAAGAACTCCCTTACCAAGGGCAAGTCCATCAGCCTTAAGGACATATGGAGCTTCCAGTGTCTCAAGATATTTGATAGCCTCGTCTGCATCTGAAAATGTTTCATATGCAGCAGAAGGGATATCATATTTCTTCATAAGGTCCTTTGAAAAAGCCTTGGAGGCTTCGATTATGGCAGCATTCTTTCTTGGACCGAAGGTCTTAATTCCTGCATCCAGAAATGCATCAGCCACACCAGCTGCAAGAGGATCATCAGGAGCCACGATAACAAAATCCACATCCTTTTCCTTTGCAAAGCTGACAAGTGAATCAGCATCCATAACAGATATATCTACACATTCTGCAACCTCTGCAATTCCTGCATTTCCGGGTGCAGCATACAGCTTGTCACACTTAGGACTTTTTGCCACTGCCCAGGCGATGGCGTGTTCACGGCCACCCCCACCTACTATCATAATCTTCATAATCTATCTCCTCACTTTTTATAATGTACTTTCCCATTTGCGATCAGGTCTATGGCCTGAGGAAGTATCACCCACTCAGCTTCTTCCATGATCCTCTTCTGAAGGATTTCAGGTGTATCTCCTTCCTGCACATATACAGGCTTTTGAAGGATTATAGGACCTGTGTCAGTTCCTGCATCTACAAAATGAACTGTTGCTCCTGATACTTTGACACCTCTTTCAAGGGCAGCCTTATGAACTCTGAGTCCGTAATATCCTGTTCCACAGAAGGATGGAATAAGTGAAGGATGGATGTTAATGATCTTTCCTTCGTATTTAGATATTACTATCTCAGGAATTACTACCAGGAATCCGGCCAGAACTATAAGGTCCGGCTTATACTCATCCAGCTTCTCCAGAAGTGCCCTGTTGAAGGAGGATCTGTCAGGATAATCCTTTGGAGCTACTACTTCTGCAGGTATTCCGGCAGCCTTTGCTCTTTCCAGGGAATATACTCCGTAATTGTTACTGATTACGCCCACTATCTCTGTGTTGGTAACAGTTCCATCTGCAACCTTATCTATAATTGCCTGAAGGTTTGTTCCTCCTCCTGAAACAAGTACAAGTACCCTAAGCATTCTCAATACCTCCGATTATAACGCCCTCGCTGCCTTCAACAGTCTCACCAAGTATAAATGCCTTATCTCCTGTTGTTGCAAGTGCATCTATAGTCTTCTGAGCGTCTGCAGGATCAACAGCAAGTACCATACCAACACCCATGTTGAAGGTGTTGTACATCATATGCTCTGCAATATCTCCCTTCTTTGCCATAAGCTTGAATATAGCAGGCACCTCATAGGAATCCTTATCTATCTTTGCGGTAATACCATCAGGAAGCATACGAGGAATGTTCTCATAGAATCCACCTCCTGTAATATGGCTGCAGCCCTTAATGGTAACGCCGGCATTCTTAACTGCCTTAAGTCCCTTTACATAGATTCTTGTAGGCTCGATAAGTGCCTCACCAAGAGTCTTGCCCAGCTCATCATAGTAGGTATCAAGAGACTCCTTAGTCATTTCAAATACATTTCTCACAAGAGAGAAACCATTGCTGTGTACACCGGATGATGCAATACCGATAAGGGTATCTCCGGCTTTAATGTTTTCTCCGGTTATAAGATCCTTTTTATCAACCACACCAACTGCGAAGCCTGCCAGATCATAATCATCCTCCGGCATAAGTCCAGGATGTTCGGCAGTTTCTCCACCTACCAATGCTGCCTCAGACTGAAGACATCCCTCAGCAACACCGCTTACTATACTTGCTATCTTCTCAGGATAGTTCTTTCCGCATGCTATATAATCCAGGAAGAAAAGAGGTTCTCCACCGGAACAAGCTATATCATTTACGCACATAGCTACAGCATCAATTCCTATGGTATCATGCTTATCCATGATAAATGCAAGTTTAACCTTGGTTCCGCATCCGTCAGTACCTGAAAGAAGAACCGGCTCATCCATTTCCTTAATCTTGCTGAGATCAAAAGCACCTGCAAATCCACCAAGTCCTCCCAGAACTTCAGGTCTCATGGTTTTCTTTACATGCTCCTTCATCAGTTCCACAGATCTGTAACCTGCTTCAATGTCTACTCCTGATTTTTTGTAATCCATAATAATCCTCCATATTGTTGTGGTTTTTTAACAAAAAGCAATCTATGACATTATAATGCATACCATTCTTTTTGTAAATAAAACTACATGAAGTCATGCTTTAATATTAGGGTGAATTATGTTAAAATAATGGCATTGGGGACACATTTTTTTATTTGATGCTTTTGTGGTATCAGGGGAGGTTACTATGAATGATCAAAACAG
>CADBMW010000025.1 GCA_902795855.1 uncultured Lachnospiraceae bacterium | reverse complement strand
AGATATATATTCTCTATACCGGTATATTCCATGTTGAAGCCGGCACCCAGTTCCAACAGAGCAGCTATCTTTCCTCTGACAGTTACCTCTCCTGATGATGGTGTAAGAACGCCGGTAATTATCTTTAGAAGGGTTGACTTTCCGGCACCATTGGTTCCTATGAAGCCAACAGTCTGTCCCTTTTCTACGTTAAAGGATATATTATTTAAAGCGTAATATTCATTATAAAGTTGTTTTTTTGAAAGATTAAGAGCATCCTTTAGACGGTCTAATGGTCTGTCATACAGCTTATAGATTTTTGATACATTCTTAATCTCTACAGCAAAATCACTCATACTATCTCCTCTGTAACCGTTAGATGATATCCGCAAAATGAGGTTGTAATTTCTTAAACACTGAAGAACTTATGGTCAGAAGCACTATTACAAATGTCCAGAAATATAACATATTTGCCACTCTTGCAAAAAGGCCTATATGATAAAGGAGCGAATCTCTATATCCGGTTATTACATAATAAGCAGGATTCAGTTTAAAAATCCACATAGCTTTAGGTGATACAACTGACGGATTCCACATGATTGGAGTAGCCCATGTAAGTATCATGAGTACGACACCGACAAACTGTGTAAGATCTCTGATAAATAACTGTATGGCACTTGTGGCATAAACAATAGCCAATGTCAGAACTATAGCACATGCAGCATAGTATATTAATTGAAGCCAGTACAAACTTGGAAATTCACCAAACAGAGTAAAGATTATAAACATGATCACCATAAATGCAAGGTGGATAATAAATGCAGAGAAAACCTTTATCGCCGGCAATATGCTTATCTTAAAAAGTACTTTTTTTACAAGATATGAGTATTCCATAAGTGCCATGGTTCCATTCTGTATAGCCTCCTGGATAAAGAACCATGGAATCATTCCTGCCATAAGCCATAAAACAAAAGGATGATCATCCACATCTCCACTATGAAAAGCGTACTGGAATACGATCCAGTAAAGAATGATCATAACAAGTGGATTAATAAAAGCCCAGAATACTCCAAGATATGAGCCAACATACTTTACCTTAAAATCATTTTTTGCAAGATTAAAGGTTATCCTTCTATTCATTATAACTTCATATGGCAGATCAAATATTGCCTGCGCTTTAACAGCAAAAAACACCATCAGGATATCAAATAAAGCACTCCAGATAACTCTGGTCATAATACTTGAAAAATAACCACCATGAATTAAATCCGGAAAAGGTGCTGTATCAGGTGCTATAAAAATCAGGGCATTCAAAAATACTGCCGCCATTAAAACAATTAAATACTGTCTCTTCATATATGAGCCTTCCATTCTCCATATTTTGACTTTTGACACTTATGTTAGCATAATTCACTAAATAGTCAAAGTCAAATATCATATTCCGAAATCCACTTTCCCGTTTCCGGATCGATATGTTTTACTCCACATCCGTAAAAATTGTCTTCAACAGAGAATACTCTCTGAAAATCCTCCGGTAACAGATCTGTCTCAATTGCTGCGTTTATTATCTTTGCAGCCACTTCGGGATTTATTTTTACATTTTCGCCATAATGATCTTCGAATTCTGCCAAATCATCTGTGTAAGCAAGTATTTCATCCTGCATTTTGAAAAGCTGAGGAGAGACATCATCTTCTTTTCCATAGACAGGACAAATTTCGTCTGTATCCTCACTACGATCAAATCTGATAAATTGTCCGTACGGAGCCTGAAGCAGTGATTCCAGATACAGGGTATTATCTGCCAGCTTTTGTCCTGCTTCATCTTTATCTTTAATTAATAAGCCCTCACACCTGCAGCCTATCGTCGCAGGTTTATTATGTGTATCTGTAAGCAGATAATATCCATCTATTTTTTCAGATAAAAGTCTTGCCAGACGCCATTGTATAGTTCCGCTGTATCCCAGATCTATAACAACAGGCGGCTTTTTATTTTTTTGAATAACATCATCTGCGTAACTCAGATAATTTTTCCTCTGTTCAGCATAGTCTTTAATATAGTCAGGAATATATGAATCTATTATTTTCATGACCATGTCAAGCTGCTGCGGCATCTCAACCAAAAAGCCGCTATATTCCTTGGGAATGACAATTCCCAGTCTTGTATCTAAAAGATTTCCGATGGTCCCCTTATAATATTCAGACAGAATTTCCCGGATATCTTCTTCGTTTCTGATATCAGCTACACTGAGTGCCCTTCGCGATGCCAGAAAATATTCATTATGATTATTATTACCACCATGCTTTTCACAGTATTTAAGATATAATTTCTGTAAAAAGAAGCCTTCTCTTGAAAGGAATAAAAGCTGCTGATCATCATCAGCTGCATCTTCTATTGATTGAACAAAAGATAAAAGCAATGGAGCAAAAACAGCTTTGGCAATATCAGTATTTTCTACTGCTCTGAGTTTGCAGTTCTCGTCTAACGCAAACGGAGAATTAAACAAATAGTGGTTAATGAGCTCTCCCATTATATAGCTCATCCCAACTGTATCAACGCTAAATGGTTTCATATACTCTGCCATATATGAAAGATCAAAAAGCATTCTTCCACTCAGAAGTAAAAATGTATTCAAATGAAGATCTCCCGGAAGCTGGGCATCCGAACACAGATTATCACCTACATGGACAACGCTTAACCCTTTCCATTCCTCTGCCAGATGATCCCACATTGACCGGTCATCTTTTCTAAGGCCTATTTCGCAGGAAAGAATCATCTTGTCATAGCCAGTATAGCCACATTTTTTAAGCATCTTCTCAACTATTTCAGATGTCAGATACATATCGCTTACAAGAAATATCTTCTTACCGGATTTCTTAAGATGATCAAATATCATCTTCACATCTTTTCTTGGTATGCAGAGCTCATATTCCAGCTGTATTTCAAGCTGTTTAAGAAGTTCAGCAGCATCTGCAGGAATGTCTGACACCTTCGGAAGTTCATTATATATGTCATGAATGCTGGTCTTTGCACCAATTCTGCTCCATACCTCTGCCTCGGCTTTCTTTCTTATTGCCAGGAAATCCACATCAATATTAAAGTCTTTTTTGATGCGTTTTTGCATCAACAGAAAAAGATCATCCGGATTATACAGTTTTCTTGTGATCAATGTATCAAATATATCAAAACTTACAATATCAAACTTACCCAGATGTTCCTCAGCTGACTGAACAGTCTGGTTCAGATAGCTTCGATAAAGCTTATAGCTGTCTTTAAATCTGATAACATTCTCATCGGAATCACCGATCGCAAGAATATATCCTCTGCTCTCAGCAACCTTGGTCATTACCCTTTCAAGAGCATGAGCAAGAGTTCCATCCGTCTGTCCATGTTCCTCATCAAAATCATCATATTTATATTCTCTGTCAAACAGAGGCTTCAGTGCTGAAGTTCTGGCCCAGAAAAAGCTTCCAACTGAATAATTGAAAAGATTATCCTCAAATTCAAATCCAAACTCCTGGCTCAGCTCGCGTCCCTTTGCTTTATTCTGCAGCCAGTTATGGGCAAAAAGCGGCATTGTCGAAACAGTTTCAGGAACATATAATCCCACATTCCTGTCAGACTGAAGAACAGAAAAAATCTTTCTGACCTGAAACTCAGATCCGCAAAGTTCCTTCATAGCCGATGTACGCCATTCCACCTGTTCTTCCCCCGTAAAAAGGGATTTCTTGGAATGAACGTGCATAAATACATCATATTCCGAGATTTCCCTGCCAAACAAAGCAAAAAGCGAGGCAATATCTCTTCCCCGGTTCTCAGTTGGCCTTACTACAATGGTCTGAACATTTTTCAGTTCCGTGAAACGTCTGCAAATATCCTTTGTATCTGAAGTATCTTTGCATGACACATACAGATCGTACGGAAATGGAATGTTATTAAAGTATTCCATAAATTCATCCAGAAGATCTTCATAATACAAATGCAGCTGAACAGCTACTTTCTCGCCATTTGAAGATACCGCAGGATAGATACTATCCATCGATACCTTATTTCCCTTTATTTCCTGCGGAAATCCGCTACGTATCCGTGGTTCTTCATGCAGTCGATATTTGTCCCATCGGGCTTCTTTGGTAGAAGCATTATACGTGAGCTTTCCTCTATTCAGCCTTTTCAATACTATAGGCATAAAAAAAGCAGCAGCTTCACAGGTTTCAAGATGTATTCTTGAAACGTTATTGGCATCATATTGGGCATCAAGAAGCTCCCATCTCAGTTTATTATTTAATTCCTTTAGTTCAGATATTTCATCTCTTAAAGAGTTTATATCTGTTTTATTATCGTTTTTTTCCATCACAATCCTTACTATTTCTAAAGAACTTCATCCTGACCTGCTGAACCTATATAAATGATAAGCGATGTCAGAAATCTGATATCACCTGTATCATTAATTAAACTGGGGACAAATCCCAAGTTGCAGAAAAGCTCCACTTCATAAATATCATCCTTAGTCCTTTCAGGCTTAAGGTGTATTTTCATATCTTCTCTGTCAACTATAGCTTCTTCCTGATATTTCCTGTTTACAAACAGATAGAGCTTTGGCTGAATATCCGGATGTGCTTTTTCATAAAGATCAAGAGGCAGGTATAATTTTACCATTATTCCTTTTTCAGCTATTGTTTCATCTTTTATTTTTACCTTGAAATGACTGCTTGTCCACAGATTATCCTCTACATTGGCAGCGAATATCCCTTCGCAGCACTGAAAGTCCTCTGATTTAGGAGTAATACATTTCACAGGTTTTATTAATTCCTTCAGGTTATATTCATTTTGGTAGCTGTTCAGATTTATATTAATAAATGGATCATGTTTTTTTCGATCCGGATGTTTTGAATAAAGCATCGGAATATCTTTATACAGATCTTTAAATCTATCGGCATCATCAACATAAGATTCTGTCATATCGGGCCAGCCATAATAAACTATTACATCATTACGCATGACGTTGAAATAACCCTTTTCATACAGACTGCAGCAGATATCTACATCACTGTATAAATATCCGAAGCTCTCATCAAAGCAGCCCGCCTTATAGAATGTTTCTTTCTTCAGCATCATGCAGACTCCGGATACTGCCACTATATTATGAACCACCTTGCCATATCCTGGGACAGTTACATTATTCATATTCTGGTAGTTGTTCTTTATTTCACCATCAATTAGCGACATCCCTTCGTATCTGATAATCTCAGTTCCGGGATAATAGCACTTTACTCCTACGGCTCCGGTACAAGGCTGCATTGCCTGACCCACCATTCTATCCAGCCAGTCAGGCTGAGTGATTTCAACACTGTCATGCATAAAAAGCAGATACTCTCCTTCGGACTTTTTAGCCCCATGATTATAGAGTCTTGCAATATTAAAATCTGAGCCACAGCGTACATATTTTACTTTTAATGCTTTAGCTTCTTTTTTATTCTGGGATTTCTGAGCAAAGCCTGTACTATTATCAACTACAATTATTTCATAATTCGGATAGGTTGTAAGTTCCCTGATTTTTCTGATACAGCCTTCAAATAGTCTTGTATCATTTTTCATTGGAATAATTATACTGACCTTTGGATTATCCTCCGGTTCAAAAACAACTATTGCCTGATTTATAATCGGAATTTCCTCAATATGTGCCTTGATATTTCTTCGTTTCAGAGCTTCCTCTTTTGCTGCATAATTTGCGGCAACTGCATACGGTTTTGAATCAAGGCTGTATGAAGTGGACTCCTTTCTTGCTCTCCAGGTATAAAGGATCTCCGGAATATGACAGATTTTTTCATTTGTGGTCTTTTCGAGAAAACGGAGAGTCATGTCATAATCCTGACTTCCATTATACTCAGTTCTGAGTCCGCCTATTTCCTTTACGATGGATGTTCTGAATACTGAAAGATGGGTAGTAAAAATTTCTGACCAGAAAAGATCAGGTGACCAGTCCGGCTTAAAATGTGGGCCATATCTGAGACTGCCGTCTTCTATACAATGATCCTCATCAGAATAGATAAAATCCAGCTTGGGATTTTCATTTAGTTTTTCTGCAATTAAATACAGTGAATCCGGCTGGATCAGATCGTCACAATCCATAAAAACAGTGAATTCACAGGATGACATTTCTATTCCATCATTTGTAGCAACGCTGATATTTCCGTTTTCCTTTCTGTATATCACATGAACATGAGGATTATCTTCGTAAGATTTAAGCACCTCCCTGACACTTTCCCAGGTAGAATTATCATCTATAAGTATAAGTTCGAAATTATCATAGGTCTGATTCAATACAGAATCTATCGCCTCGCTAAGCTGCTCAGAGGCTGTATTATACACAGGAATTACAAAAGAAAATCCAGGCTTATATTTCAGTTCCTTTTGAGGTGACTGTAATCTTCTTTTTTCATGTATATCTAACCAGGCATTATAACAGTCAACATTAAAATCGCTTTCCGGAAGATTGTATTTTTGATTATATCCATTTTGTATAATACCCATTTTCAAAAAGCCTCCTTAGTTATCAGCCTTAAGTTCATATATTGAGAATCCTCCGGTGCTGTCTATAAGGTTAAAATTATCATCATAGCTCAGATCATTTCTTGTCATTAAATAATTAACTCCCAATTTCTTAAGATCGGAATCATCCAGATACGCCTTAAAATAATCCGCATTTAATAATTGGAATTTTTCCTCACCCTCCGGCGGCTGTCCATAACATAATATAATATGAGCATACCTGTTATACACTTCCTTATATCTACCTTCGGGATCTATTTTTTTCCATCTTTCAAGATCAGGATAAACATTTGTACTGTTTATCGTCCTCGCTCCTCTTGTAATAAGAATATCTGTTAGTGGATATGGTTCACTTTCAAAAATCCAGACTGCATCTCCATTTGCTTCCACAACTTTGTCAACCATTTTCAATGTTGGATGCTCTTCAAGGCTCTTAACTCCGAGTCTCACCGGATTTGCCAGAAGCCCGGCAAGAATGCCTACCAGACCAAGAGAAATATAGAAAAATCGATTATGCTTTTCCACATACATAAAGGATGCCAGAAAGACCACTGTCATAACTATAATCTCTGTGATAAGCATATATCTCAGATAATACTCCGGATTCTTCTTAGCCGTAATCCATACCAGAACACAGGATAATAAAACAGAAAGCAAAATACAGATTTTCTTATTTACTTTTACCTCTGCTTCTCTGCAAAGAGAAATAGACCTGATAAATATCAGAAGATCACAGAAACTTATAATAGGAAGAACTCTATTTGTAAATGTTCTATCCATCAGAGTAAGCTTTAACACAAAATCAGGCAGACCAAAAACACAATAGAAAACAAATATAAGAGAGGTTATGATCATTATACACAGCTTTTTATCATGCTTCCCTGTCTTCCTATAATACATAGCATATAGTATATATCCCAAAGGAGATAAGCTGAAGACAAATCCGGCCTCGCAGACATTTGCAAAAGGAGCCTCATCCAGAACCGGATACCATATATTTGACACATAATTAAATAATTCATACAGAACTCCTCCACCTACAGCAAGGCGCTTACCCGGATATTCTGTCTGGGAAATGATATCTATAGTTTCGTGAGACCTGTAATAGACCAGTCCCATAGATGCTGCCAGAACAAATGCACAGCATGCAAATATAAATATATCTCTTTTGTTTATCCTCTTTCTGTTTTCAATAAATATAAGAACAATCAATCCAAGTAAAAGATATGCCAAGGGTATCATCCACGCAGGATAAAGAGTAAGTATATATCCTCCGGCACAGATAACAAGTCCGCCGGCACAAACCAGCTTCTTTTTAAGACTATCCGTTTCAAAAAAGTATTTTAATAAACAAATTGAAACCTGAAAAAATATCAGCATTTCTATTAGGCCATTAACAGCATACCACCACTGAACTACCGGTGACATAGAAACCAGAATTCCATATAAAATGGACAATTTCCGGTTATCCTTCGTAAGTATCTGTCTTCCAAACTCAAATGACGCCATAAAAAGTGCTATGAACCGACCGGACCAGAAAAAAGCCAGTCCGTTGGACATTGGAAGAAACAGATATCCTATGAGAAATGGTTTATATATCATAAGTATACTTCTCACCGGAAGCCCGTATTCTATAAATACATCCGTCGCTGATGCTCTTGTAATGGTATTGAAATATGAGAATTTACCATTATTATCAAAATACTGTGACCAGGTCATAGGAGTAAATGTTCCAAATTCATCTCCTCGTATACCTCTGCTTACTCCAAAGATCAAGTCTGTATCTTCACCACCCAGGCTGGCATAGAAGCATCCCACCGATGATCCGTTCACTCCCAGGATTACACAAAATATAAAAACAACTGCGGCTATAACAAATCTGTACTTAAAAATCCTGTCCTTACCAGCCAGGATTCCGGCAAATATAGCAATTGGCAGAATTATTAAAACAAAAAGAAACTGCCTGCTGAAAAAAGAGTTTGTCAGGTACTCAGATGTAAGCTTTCCCTGAGATATTACCAATGCATTATATAATCCAAAAATACCGGCAATTAATAATCCGGCTGTTAATGATATCAGAATTGCATTTATATATCTTTTCTGTGTCTTTTCCATTATTATTTTACCTTCATACTAAGCAATTTATTGATAAACCCTTCACCATTTTTGTCCAGGTTATATGTTTTTTCCATGAACTCAGCTGCGGTTTTCCCAAGCGGCCTGACGCTTCCGTAATATAGGCCGATGATCTTGGTAGCATATTCTTTTGCAGTATTACAGTGATAATACTCTTCTCCGTTTCTTGCAGGAATTCCTTCTATTCCGATGTCATTTGTCAGAACTGTTGTGCCTGCCGCCAGGGCCTCAAGAGTTTTTATCTTTATTCCCGCTCCCATGCCAAGAGGAGCTACAAATGCCAGACTATTTCTCAGGTAAGGACCTGCATCTTCAACAAAGCCTCTGATGTGGATTTTTTCATTCTCATATTTATTAAGGCTGTCATCATTTGTTTTCCCAATGATTTCCAGTTCTATATCAGTGTTTTCTATGAGCGGCATAATACCTTCTATAATTCGTTTGGCACAATCTATGTTTTCAGGACGGAACATGGCACCAAAGAAAACAATGTAAGGTGCTGATTTTTTTGAGGAGGCCGTCTCTGGCACACCGCTCTCGATACTGTAATCGTCATAATACGGTGCTGTCACAAACAGCTTATCTGCACTGACTCCGGCTTTCTCAAGGAGCTCTCTGTCTTTATGGCTGTATACCACCACCATATCGCATTCCTTAAGTCCCGAAAGCTCGGCTTCCTTTCCGGTTCTGTATATGTCATACAGATACCTTTTTTTGAATAGGTTCTTCTGGCTCCGATATTGTCTTCCCAGCCTCTGGAAGAAAACATCCTCTTCCATTATCACTATCTTTGCATCCGGAAAATACTTTCTTATCTCCGGAATAAGAAGCAGCATTCCTGTCCATTCTAAGATTACAATATCTACTTTCTTTATCTTCTCTGTCTTTTCATTCAATATCTCAGGATTATCTGCATTGTCAGT
>CADBMW010000024.1 GCA_902795855.1 uncultured Lachnospiraceae bacterium | reverse complement strand
CAGAACCTGAACCTTGCAAAGGGAATGCATTGAAAGGTTATATAGCAGAAGAAAATCCATCATATCCAGGAACAGCTCTTCTGAAAAGCCTTCTGTTTTTTCAAGGCAGCTTACTCTCACAGCCATTCCGCTGTTTATGCAGATAATATCCTCATATACTCCCGGTTCTTTTATATAATCACAATCATTGAATTTAAGCTTATATTTTTTCATGGGAGACATGGGCAGGCCGGCCGAGCTTATAAGACCGGTTATTACATTTATGTCAGAACCCTCTTCTATGATTTTTTCGTAAGCATTATATACTCCATCAAGATACTCATAAGGTATAGGAGTATCATCATCCAGAAACATCATAAAATCCTTTGACAGATCCTTATCAGCCACGATAGCATGCTGAATTGCAAGGTTATATGCCTTTGAAAGTCCGCAGTTATCATTGTTCCTGATATAAGCAATTCCTTCGATTGAAACAAAATCAGAATGGGTATCCATGTGATTTTTATAAAATGCCGGATTGGAATTGTCTACAACCAGAATCTCCACCTTTTGATGTCCTTTTTCTTCTACAAATCTTATAAGAGATTCCTTTGAGGCGATATCATTTAATTCTTTATTATATAAGACTACCGTTATATAAAACATACTCTCACCCCTTTTTATTAGCAGCCTGATTATTCATAAGCCTTAATCTTCGTCCAAAGATCAGCAAAATAAGATTTAAGTTCCGTATCCTGATAGCGGAACACTTCGTTATTCGGTGCTCCAAATACCGGATCGTAGGAATTAAGTCCCTTAAAATCATTTTCCATCATATACTCTTTAACCTTAGTCAAAGGCGTTGTATATCCGATAAAAATGGTATTGTCTATGGCATTTTGATAATCCATCAGATAATCCATAAATGCTTCAGCCAGATCGGTGTCTGTACAATCCTTTGTCATAACCATGGCATCGCACCATTCATTGGTTCCTTCCGGTGGATCAAAGTATGCCAGATCTTCATTTTCAGCCATAATATAAGCACCATCGCCGGAATAAACAACTGCTATAGCTTTATTTCCGGAAATCATATTGTCCATGACGTCATCACCGGCATATACCACATCCATAGTTTCTCTCTGCTTGATAAGCCAGTCATAGGCTTCCTTAATCTCTTTCTTGTTGGTGGTATTCATAGAATATCCAAGAGCCTTAAGGGCTATCATAAAGCTGTCACGTTCTGAATCATACATGTAGATATCGCCAGCATATTTTTCATTTCTAAGAAGCTCCCATCCATCTTCAAGGTCCTTTGGATCCACCTTATTCTTATCATAAAGGATTCCCACTGTTCCCACATAATATGGAATGGAATACTTATTATCCGGATCAAAGGCATAGCCCATATTCTCAGGATTGATATCATCCTTATGGGTAATATTATCCCAGTTAATAGGCTGAAGCTCCTTTTCCTTAATGAGCCTCTCTATCATATAATCGCTGGTTATGATTATATCATATTCCGAGCCACTTTTAAGCTTTGTATACATTGATTCGTTGGAATCAAAGGTTTCATATACCAGATGACAATTATACTGTTTTTCGAACTTGGTAATCAGCTCAGGTTCCAGGTATTCTCCCGAATTGAAAACCCTGAGTGTTTTTTTATTACCCTTAACACCTGTAAATACACTGAGCCCAAGAGTTAATACTATACCGATTATCATAAGCCTTCTCAGAGTATTCTTAAGCATCTGTGGAATAAGCTTTGAAATGATTATCAGCAAGGCAATAACTATCACCACTATAGTGGAAAGAGCATTTATAGTAGGATTAGTTCTTTTTGTCATATTGTATACGACTATTGAAATATTGGCCACGCCATTTCCTGTGACAAAATATGAAATAACAAAATCATCGAAACTCATAGTAAAGGAAAGAAGGATACCTGCATAGATTCCATCCTTAAGCATCGGTATTATAACCTTTACCAAAGCCTGGAAAGGTGTTGCTCCCAGATCCATAGCCGCATCTGCAATGCTAGGGTCCAGCTGTCTTACCTTTGGATATACCGAGGTAATAACATATGGTGTGCAAAATGCTATATGAGCCAGCAGCATGGTCATATAACCCTTGGCAATCATTACAGAAGAAAAAAGTATCATCAGTCCGATAGCTGTTACGATATCAGGATTCATGATAGGGAGATTATTTACATTTATTAAAACATCTTTTACTATCTTTCTGCTCTTGGACAGACCTATGGCAGTTAGTGTTCCCATAACAGTTGAAACCAGCGTTGCAAATAATGCTATGGTAAGGGAAACATATACCGCCCTTAATATGGAACCATCACTGAGAAGTCTTGCATACCATCTGAGAGAAAGACCTGTCATACTTGTAAGACTCTTCGATTTATTGAAGGAAAATACCATCATTACAACAATAGGAAGATAGAAAAACACAAACATGCAGGCAATATAAATATAATAAAAAGCCTTGTTCTTCTTTTTAGAATTATTCACCTTGGTCCTCCTTCTCGTCTTTGTCAAAACGTTTCATAAGGGTAAGACCAATAAGGATTATAACTGTAAGAATAATCGATGTAGCCGAACCAAAATTCCAGTTACCAACTGAAATGAACTGATTTTCTATCAGATTTCCGATAAGCATATACTGCCCGCCACCCAGAAGCTTCGGTATAACGAAGGTGGAGATGGCAAGAAGAAATGTCATCATTATTCCATTTATTACTCCCGGAATAGACATCTTAAGTATTACATTTATAAAGGTCTGAATGTTATTTGCCCCCAGATCATGAGATGCCTCTATAAGTGAATGATCAATCTTTCTTATGGATGTATGGATCGGAATAACCATAAATGGCAGTATATCACTAATAAGACCAATAACCACCGCAAAGTCTGTATACATGAAGGTTTTGGGTGTAAGACCGAACAAACCAAAAAAGCTGTTTATAAGTCCATTGTCCGAAAGAAGACTTATCCATGCATAGGTTCTGAGAAGTGTATTGATCCACATAGGTATTGTAACTAAAAGAATCAGAAGGTCCTGAACCGAATCCTTAAACTTAGTGATAATATAAGCCAGTATATAACCCAATATCAGGCAGATGATTACAGAAAGAAATCCTAGTGCAAAGGATTTTTTCAAAACCTCAAAATATATAGGCTCTCCGATTTTTTTAAAATTTTCCAGGGTAAACTGTATATTTACCAGATCATTTCCGCCTGTTGTTACAGAGTAAAGAATTATAAGCAAAAGCGGAATTAAAATTATAACAATAGACCAGATAAGATATGGTCTGATCAGTTTTGTATAGTATTTCATTTTTGTACATACCTCTTATTTCATGTTAAATAGCAAAATAATATGGGAGTTATAATTACCACTCCATAGGGTACATTACATGAATTTCGTCAGGTCCGAATTTAAGGCCTACCTTCATACCCGGCTCATGATAATCTGTGGTATGTATCAGATATTCTCTGTTAGGTGTTTCTACTACTATCTCGAAATGAACACCCTTGAAAATAATAGACTTAACTATACCCTTAATCTTTGCTTCTTTAGGTTTTACGATATCTATATCTTCAGGTCTGATAACAACTTCTACTTCTTCATTATGTTTGAAGCCCTTATCAACACACTCAAAATCTTCTCCATCAAAAGAAACCAGAAGGTCCTTCTTCATGATTCCTTCTATAATGTTTGATTCACCGATAAAGCTAGCTACAAATCTGTTTTCAGGCTCATTATATATATCCTCAGGAGTACCAACCTGCTGAATGATACCTTCAGTCATAACAACTATGGTATCACTCATGGTAAGAGCCTCCTCCTGATCATGGGTTACAAATATAAATGTGATACCAACTTCCTTCTGGATTTTTTTTAGCTCAATCTGCATATCCTTACGAAGCTTGGCATCCAGAGCACCAAGAGGTTCGTCCAGAAGAAGAAGCTTAGGCTCATTTACCAGAGCTCTGGCCAGGGCAACTCTCTGCTGCTGTCCACCGGAAAGACTGGATACATCTCT
>CADBMW010000023.1 GCA_902795855.1 uncultured Lachnospiraceae bacterium | reverse complement strand
TCAGCCGGAGAAAAGGGTGTTGTAACAGCACCGCTTGAAGAGCTCATCAAAAATGGCGAAGAGTTCGATGAGGTTATTGCCATCGGACCACTGATCATGATGAAGTTTGTTGTAATGACAACAAAGAAATACAATGTAAAAACAGTTGTAAGTATGAACCCGATCATGGTAGACGGAACAGGAATGTGCGGATGCTGCAGACTTACAGTTGGCGGCGAGACAAAGTTCGCATGTGTAGACGGACCGGACTTCGATGGTTTCGAGGTAGACTTTGATGAAGCGATGGCAAGAGGTGGTATCTATAAGCCATTTGAATTAAAAGCCAGAGAAGAAGCATGCAATATGTTAGGTAAGGAGGTACAGTAACATGCCGAATATGAGATTGGATAAGAATCCTATGCCTTCACAGGATCCTAACGTAAGAAATAAGAATTTTGAAGAGGTTGCTCTTGGATATACAGAGGAGCAGGCTATAGATGAGGCTGAAAGATGTCTCAATTGTAAGAATCATCCTTGTATGGACGGATGTCCTGTACAGATATCTATACCTGAATTCATTCAGAAGATAGTTGATAAGGATTTTGAGGGAGCTTATCAGGTTATAAATCGCTCCAGCTCACTTCCTGCAGTCTGCGGACGTGTATGTCCTCAGGAGAGACAGTGTGAGTCCAAGTGTGTAAGAGGCATCAAGGGTGAGGCAGTCGGTATAGGACGTCTGGAAAGATTTGTTGCTGACTGGCATAATCAGAATGTTACTGAGGCACCTGCAAAGCCTGAACCAAATGGTCATAAGGCTGCAGTAATCGGTTGTGGTCCTTCAGGACTTGCCTGTGCATCTGACCTTGCTAAGAAGGGCTATGATGTAACTATATATGAAGCACTTCATACAGCAGGAGGAGTTCTTGCATATGGTATTCCTGAGTTCCGTCTTCCAAAGGCTATAGTTCAGAAGGAAGTTGACGGACTTAAGGCTTTAGGCGTAAAGATAGAAACAAATGTAGTTATAGGAAAGTCAATCACTATAGATGAGCTTTTCGATGAGTTCGGATATGAAGCTGTATTCATCGGATCAGGTGCTGGTCTTCCAAGATTCATGAGAATTCCTGGAGAGAACCTGAATGGCGTTTATTCCGCAAATGAGTTCCTTACAAGAATAAATCTTATGAAGGCATTTAAGGAAGGATCATCAACACCTATCGAGAGACCTAAGAAGGCAGTAATAGTGGGTGGTGGAAATGTTGCCATGGATGCTGCCCGTTCAGCAAAGCGTCTTGGTGCTGATGTTACTATAGTATACAGACGTTCCATGGAAGAGCTTCCAGCCCGTAAGGAAGAGGTTGAGCATGCTATAGAAGAAGGAATCATCTTCAAGCTTCTCAACAATCCTATAGAGGTAGTTGGTGAGGAAGGAAGAGTTAAGGCTATCCGTTGTCAGGAGATGGAGCTTTCAGAACCTGATGAGTCAGGTCGTAGAAGTCCGGTTCCTGTAGAAGGAAAGATAAATGAAATCGAAGCAGACTGCTTCATCGTATCCATCGGTACTTCTCCTAATCCTCTCATCAAGAGTACAACAGAAGGTCTTGATGCAAATAACAGAGGATGTCTGGTTGCTGATGAAAATGGTGCCACCACAAGAGAGGGCGTTTTCGCCGGTGGTGATGCAGTAACAGGAGCTGCTACAGTTATCCTTGCCATGGGTGCAGGAAAGAAGGCAGCAGCTGCTATGGATGAATATATCCAGAATAAGTAACTTACTTGTGAGTTATGCACAAACAAAATTAGATAGTATGCACAAATGTAATTTATCAATGTTAGTGATATAATTGCAAAGTGTTACTATAAATCTGCAAATGCAGAAAAATATTAATTTCAGCCTAGTTCAGCTGAAAAAAATCAGGAGGGTATAATGGACTCAGTATTATTAAGAAGCAAAAGTAGTTTAGTAAAACTCGTCATTGCTCTTGGTCTTTTTGCTGCTTTCTATGTATTTAGCGGCGTTAAGGCAGAGGCAAAGATGATGCAGACAGTTGAAGGTGACGGTTCCATAACAGTATCATGGGATAATGTTACTGCAACAGATTTCTCATTAGGTATCTGTAAGACAACAGACACTGATGATGGAATGACAGGTGCCAAGGCAATGGCTGACGGAAGAACTTTAGTACTTCCTGCAGGAACAACAACATATACATTTGTAGGTCTTGAGAACAATAGTCAGTACTATATCTATCTTAACTACACATATAAGTATTCAGAAACTTCAACTCCTAGTGTAAGAACTGAAAGAATTCCTTATGCTTATACAGCAGTAACAGGAGTTACAGGTCTTAACCAGGCAAAATGGTGGAAGTATATTAAGCAGGTTGATGTTTCATGGGATAAGGTAGCTGGAAAATATAGTGGTGTAACCTATGATGTTATGTTCATGGATGCAGCAGGAAAGAAGGTCATCGAGAGCAAGACAGGACTTACATCAACAAGTTACTCACATGCAATCAAGAACAACCAGATTTATACAGTTAAGGTAAGAGCTATACGTACACCTGATGCAGAGTACAGCACATGTCCTACTACAGTTACACCTTGGACAAACGTATGCTACCTCTTCACACAGCCTACAGTTACATCTGCTAAGGTTAGTGGTGGAAAGATGAAAATCAATTGGGGCAAGATCAAGGGTGCTTCAGGATATACAGTATATGTTTCTACAAAGAGAAATTCAGGATACAAGAAGGTTGCTTCTGTTAAGGGAAGCAAGAGCAGCGTTACAGTAAAGAAGCTCAAGGGTAAGAAGTTTAAGTCATCTAAGACATACTATGTATATATAGTTGCTAAGAAGAAGGCCGGCGGCGTTACATATACAACCGGTGTTAACTATACATATATTGCCAAAGGATCTTCCAGAGTAAGAGAATCTTATAAATAAGGTATATGTTTTAAAAGGAAGGTTTATTGATGAATAAGAAAAAGGCTATTAAAAAAATATTAAGCCTTGTTTTAGCTCTGATGCTGATCTTCTCTGTAGTAAATATTCCAGCTGTTGAGTCAAAAGCAGCAACCGGAGTAGTTACAAATCTCAGATGGTCAGGTACAAAGAAGGGTAAGGAAATAAGCTGGACATGGGATGCATTCCCGGGAGCAACAGGCTACAAGGTAGTTCTCGTAGATGTTGCTACTTCAGGTGTTCTCTATGACGGAATAGTTACTACAACATCTTTCACATATAAGACTAAGGCTAAATCACAGAAGATTGCAATAGGTGTTTATGTAGTGGATGCAGTTGGCGTATCACTTGATTATGCTGCTGAGTTCGGATATACATATCCTGTTGCACCAAATACCATCAGAGTCTGGGACTGGATGCAGGGAACCGGATCGGTTACCCTCAGATGGTATGGATTAAAGAAGACTTCAGGATACGTTCCTGATGGTTATGAAATCAAGACAACAACTCTTGATGGCAAGAAGAAAAAGGTTTACAAGATGAAGACTAACTGTTCCCTGAGTGCATATGCAGAGGACGCTCTTCTTGAAACCTTCAGTAAAAACATAAAGGGATGTAAGAATGCAGGCTTCAAGGTATCCATCAGAAGCTACAAGATCAGCCCAAATGGAAAGAAGATGTACAGTGCATGGAGCAAGGCTAAGGCATTTGTTCCTGCAGCTAAGATAACCAAGGCATACAGAATGGGATCAAATGGTAAAGCCGTATGGAATCCTATAAAGAATGCTACAAGCTATACCATTTACAGAAAGGTAGCTGGTGTTAATAAGCTTGTTAAGGTTAAAACTGTAAGTGGAAGTTCCACATCAGCAGTTCTTCCTGTATCTTACTTCTACTCAGGACTCGTTGTTACAGCTAATGTAAGGGTTAAGGGAAAGACCTATAAATCAACCTTTATGAAGCAGTACAACAGATATTATAAGTATTTTAATTAAAGAATTTTGCTTTAATCAATAACTTATGTTAGAATAGGTAACGGTTTTTTTACCGTTACCTTTTTTAATGTTTAAAAGGAAGTACCATTTATGGCAGAGAAAAAGAAAAATGGCCAGTCCGGCGTAATGAAAGCAGCCGGTATACTTGTTATAGCGAATTTTCTTTCCAGTATACTGGGATATGTGCGCGATATCATAATGTCTTCCGTGTTTGATATGAGTTCAACCACGGACGCTTATAATGCTGCATTCACCATTCCGGATCTCATATATACCATTCTCGTAGGCGGCGGACTTTCCGCAGCCTTTATTCCTGTCTTCAGCGGATATATAGCTGAGAAGAAATATGAAGACGGTTACAAGATGGCAAGTACCATACTGAATATAGTTGCCATTGTTGCTGCCATATTCTGTGTCATAGGAGAAATATTCACTCCTCAGCTGCTTCCTTTGGTAGTAGACTTCAGCTCCTGGTCCGAAGAGGCCATACAGCTTACAGTTACCCTTACCAGAATAATGTTTTTCCAGTGCTTTTTCATGTGCATGACAGGAATATGCATGGGAATACTTCAGTCCTATAAGGACTTTACTCCACCTTCCATAGGTGCGGTGCTCTATAACATAACCATAATTTCAGTGGGAGTATTACTGCTTACTCTTGGTACAGGAATAGCAGGCTTCTCCATCGGTGTAGTTACCGGTTCCATTGTAAATCTCGTAGTTCAGATAATCCCTATCTATAAGCATGGATTTAAGTATAAGAAAATAATATATATGGATCATGAAGGTGTGAAGCAGTTCTTCCATTTATTTGGTCCGGTTCTTATTGGTATTGCCGTAACCCAGCTGAATCTGGTAGTAAACAGAAGATTTGCCTCTGCTCAGGGAGAAGGAATACTTTCAAATATCATTCAGGCTCAGCGTATTATGCAGCTGCCGATCAATATATTTGCTTACGCCATAGCAATGTCCATATTCCCAACCATGGTTGAACATTTTGCAACAAAAAATATGGATGAATACAGGAAGGACCTGTCCCTTGGAGTAAGAAATGTAGCATTTATCATAATGCCTTGTGCTGCAGGTATAATAGCCATTAGGGTGCCTCTTATAAGAGCAATATATCTTCAGGGTAATTTCTCATCCAAAAATGTTTATATTCTTGCCACTCTGCTGGCATTTTACTGTGTGGGTATGATAGGATATTCAGTCAGACAGGTTATACTTCAGGGATTTTATGCGATAAAGGAAACCAGGACTCCCGTTGCCATAAATATTTTCATACTTTGTCTGAATATGGTTCTGACGGCAACCTTCGTAAAATTCTGGGGAGCCAAGGGAATAGCCATAGCATATTCCACAGCCGGAATCTGCAGTGTGATCCTTCAGACCTATTTCCTAAGGAAAAGGGTAGGACGAATAAATGGAAATGAAATGAAGGAATCCTTCATTAAATGTTTTGTGTGTTGTGGAGTAATGTATTTAGTCCTTACACTGGCCATATACATTCTTGAAAAATTCATGCCACTGGATATAAAGCGTTTTCAGCTGATGGAGGTCATGATACTTCTGATCATTGGTGCCGGAACCTATGTGGTCATGGCATATGTATTGAAGATGCAGGAGCTGACATCCATTATTGATGTTTTCAAACGAAAATTCCTGAAAAAATAAATAAAACTTCCAAAGCATGTCCTATGAGGCATGCTTTTTTTGTTAAATAGGGACATGCTTTTTAGGTTGAAAGATAAGTAATTAGGTGTTATTCTATAAGTTGTATCTTTAGGCAGTATGGGAGGATTGGATATGTATAAAAGACTTCCGGAATTGATTATGTTCAGAGAATTAGGGCAGGACAGTATACTTACCGGCCTTGCTGAAGTAATAAGAGATATTGAAGCTGGCGGTTATGACAGATCTGAGATTTTGTCCCGTCTTTATAAGGAAATCAGAAAGCTTCTGGTTATAGCTACGGATTACGGTTTTGATAAAAATCTGTGGCATGATTATATAGCTTATGTGCTGGTAACCAATGAGAATCCCTTTACCCTGACTGCAGAAAGAGCAAAGATAGAAGGCGGAAGTGTTAATTCCTTTGTGCTGCAGGACATGCAGATATTCAATGACATTTTCGGATATGATTTTGGCAGAGTTGAAAAGGAACTTGGCATAGACTGCTTTTCTACTATTTCAGATTATAAAGCCATCCATAAAAGAGGGCAGCTTTATAATAAAAACGTCTCTGAAAAGATCCGTGCTCTCAGTGATGCCATAGCAGATAATCTGAAGAACTCTTCGGGAATTGAGGCGGCAGAGGGCAGCCTGAAAATCATTAAGGATTTCTACAGCATCTATGGAGTGGGAATGTTCGGACTGAATCCTGCATTCAGAATAGTGGATAAGGGAAATGAGAGTGAACTTCAGGAGAACCTGGTTCAGTTTGTTCCTATAAATAATACTGACAAGGTACTGCTGGATGACCTTATAGGTTATGAGATACAGAAGAATAAGCTGAGAGAAAATACAGAGGCATTTCTTAAGGACAGTCCTGCAAATAATGTGCTTCTCTTTGGTGATGCGGGAACTGGAAAATCTACCAGCATCAAGGCTCTCATAAATGAATATTACGATGACGGTCTCAGAATGATCGAGCTTTATAAGCATCAGATGAGATATCTGTCCACCGTTATATCAAGCATTAAAAACAGAAATTACAGATTTATCATTTACATGGATGACCTTTCATTTGAGGAAAATGAAACGGAGTACAAATATCTGAAGGCAGTGATAGAGGGTGGCCTGGAAACAAGGCCCGACAATGTCCTCATCTATGCCACATCCAACCGAAGGAATCTCATAAGGGAGACCTGGAATGATATAAATGATATAGAAATAGATAAACACAGGTCCGATACTCTTCAGGAAAAGCTTTCGCTGGTAAGCAGATTCGGCGTAACCATCCCTTACATGAAGCCGAATAAAAAAGAGTATGAAACCATAGTATCTGCCCTTGCAGATAGAGCTGGTATTTCTACGGAAGGACTTCTGGAGCAGGCCAACAAATGGAGCGTAAGTCACGGCGGTATGTCAGGACGAGTAGCCCAGCAGATGATAGATGCCCTGACCAGGTAAGTAAATACAGGACCGGAAAATGAGGTTTATATGACAAAAAAAGAGCGTGCCGCAGGGGTATGTGAAAAACTGAATGAGGAATATGGTACAGATCTCAGATGCTATCTGGAATATGACCATGAGAAACCCTGGCAGCTGCTTTTTGCAACTATTCTTTCAGCTCAGTGTACTGATGAAAGAGTCAATATAGTTACAAAGGATTTATATAAAAAGTATCCGGAGCTTTCAGATATAGCCGGAGCAGATTTAAAGGAATTTGAAAAAGATATATTTTCCATAGGATTTTATCATAACAAGGCAAAGAATATAATAGCCTGTGCAAATGTTCTTCTGGAGGATTTTGACGGAGAGGTTCCATCTGATATAGATGAACTCACATCTCTACCGGGAGTCGGAAGGAAGACGGCAAATGTTATCCGGGGGAATATATTTAATATACAATCAATTGTCGTTGATACACATGTAAAAAGAGTATCAAAGCTTCTGGGACTTACCAATGAGGATGACCCCGAGAAGGTGGAAAGAGATCTGATGAAGATTCTTCCAAAGGAGCAGTGGATACTATATAACTTTCAGGTCATAGCCCATGGCAGAAAGGTATGTGTAGCCAGACGACCGGCATGCATGAATTGTGTTCTTTATGATTTATGTAAAAATAAAAAAGAAAAGAGGTAAAACTATGATCGATTTCAGTAAAAAAGGAAAAAAGGCTACAAGAATAATTGCAGGAGTAATAAGCATTCTTCTTGTTGTAGGAATGATAATAGGACTTCTTGTAACTGTTTTCTAAAAATCCTAGAAACATTCGTAAAACCACTGATTTAGTGAAAGAGGGAAAAAATATGAGACAGGAAAGATTGAAAACAAGGTGCCTTGTAGCAGTTCTTTGTCTTGCAATGCTGATGCCATTTATACCCCTTAAGGCAGAGGCGGAAACAGGAACAGCTACCGACGCACAGCTTGAGGCCAGATACGATGGCATAACAATTCAGAATAATGTCCTTATAAACGGACAGAATATGGGTGGTCTTTCTTATGCAGATGCCGCTGCCCAGGTGAAAATGACAGGAGATCTCAGTTCGGTGGATGTAAATCTCACCAGTGAATATGGTGATATTGTATGTACACTTGGAGAGCTGGGAATCAGTGATAATACTGCCAGCGTTCTGAAGGAAGCCTTCGAATATGGTAACACAGGAAATATCTTAAAGAGATATAGAGAGAAGAAGCAGCTCGAAACAACCCCAATTGAGCTGACTACTAAAAAGACTATAGATGGCAGCATCATAGGTCAGATGGTTGAGAGTAATCTCAGCGCTGCCATGAACAAGCTCAGTGATTATAGCATATCAAGAGATGAAAACGGAGCTGTAAGCGTAACTGCAGAAGGTCAGTCTGTCAGCGCAGATTCTGATGCAACAGCAGCTGCAGTGGAAGATATAATCAATGCTGATGGTTACGATGGCAGCACTGTCAGCACAAAGCTGGTTATATCAAATAATTCTGAGAATGAAAGACTTAAGCAGCTTTCAAGAATAAAGGATCTGCTGGGAACCTATACAACCAGCTATGCATCCAGCAGCTCATCCAGAAAAACAAACGTTCAGAGAGCTGCATCTCTGGTTGATGGACATGTTCTCTTCCCGGGAGAGCAGATTTCAGTTTACAGCTGTATAGCACCTATTGAGGTAAGCAACGGCTACGAGATGGCACATGCATATGTGGGAACTGAGGTTGTAGACAGTCCCGGTGGTGGTGTATGTCAGGTGGCAACCACTCTTTATAATGCAGTTATCAGAGCAGAGCTGGAGGTAATACAGAGAAACTGTCACAGTATGAGAGTTTCATATGTACCTATTTCTGCTGACGCCGCCATAGCCGGAGGTGTACTGGATCTTAAGTTCATGAATAATCTGGATGCTCCAATATACATCGAAGCCGGTTATGATGGAGCAAACCTTACCTTTAACGTATATGGTGAGGAATACAGACCATCCAACAGAACTATAGAATTTGAATCTGTTCAGACAGGTGTTATAAATCCACCTGCTGAGCCTGTATATACAGAGGACAAATCACTTCCACCCGGAACAGAGGTGGTTAAGAGCGGAGCTACTACCGGATACACTGGAGAGCTTTGGAAATATGTATATGTAGATGGAGTAAAGACAGAGTCCATCAAGATGAATTCCAGCCGTTATCAGGCTTCACCTACCATGATATCTGTTAACACCGATGAACCAACCGGCGAAGAAGATGAAGATGACAATGAAGATGACGGCGAAAAGAAGAAAAAGAAGAAGAAAAAGAAAACTGATGAAGAAACCGGTGATGAGGATGAAGTAGATACAGAGCCTGTTGAACCGGAAGAACCGGTTACTGAAGCACCAACAGAGGCACCAACAGAGGCTCCAACAGAGGCTCCTACGGAAGCACCTGCTGTTGATCCTAATGCTGCAGCTCCTGTTGTAGATCCTAATGCAGGACAGTAATCATGAGAGGCACAGTCGGAAACAGAATACTGGAAAGAAGTATAGTGAAACATATTTCCGGTGAGGATGGATTCAGACCCGGTCCGGGTCTGGATTATTCTGTGCTGGAAAAATATACAGATGATAAGGGGATGGAAAGACTCAGAGTGGCAGCTCAGGGACATTCCTCCCAGGGAAGAATTGCCATTATAAGAGCCGGAAATAACCTTGCAATGGCAGGAGCGAGAATCCGGGAAATCATGATCACCATGACTGCAGGAGAGGACTGCCCTGAAAGAAATATTCGAAAGGAAATGCTGTCCGTAACGGAGTATGCTGCTGAAAATGGTATAAGGATAATCGGCGGAGATACTGTATTTTGCGGCGAAGGCAGCTCCCTTAATATAAATGTTACAGCCTTCTCTGAGGTATCTGAGGAGATAAACATTAAGCTGAGAAGAAAACCCGGGGCCGGAGATCTGGTGGTGGTATCAGGATATACTGGTCTTTACGGAGCTTCTCTAATATTCAGTAAAAATGAAGAAGACTTAGGGAAAAGATTCCCTAAGTCTTATATTAAAAAAGAAGCATATAATACAGGCTTTACTGAAAAGGATCTGGATGTTACATATGGGGCAGAGGCCATGATAAGAGGTGGTGCCGCGTTTCTTCATGATGTAACCTTCGGAGGAATCTACAGAACCTTTTATGAATTAAGCCTGGCAGCAAATCTGGGAGTTCTCATAAATCATGACAGTCTCCCTATCCGTCAGAGTACCATTGAGGTGTGTGATTTTTATAATATAAATCCATATCTTCTGCTGGGAACAGGAGCTCTGGTGGCCATAGTAAAAAAAGAAGAACTGAAAGTATTTGAAGAAGAGATGAAGAGGGCTTCCGTAGATTTTGCAGTGGCAGGGACCCTGACAAAGGAAGCTAAGAGGGAAATATATTCGGAAAAGTTTGATATCCGCAGATCTCTTAATATGTATGAAGAGGACGAGATATTTAAGCTGTTTAAAGAAATCTGATAATTATGAATAAACGATCTATAAGAGTACTTGAATTTAATAAAATACTTGAGCAGCTTTCGGAGCATGCTGTCACAGAGGGAGCAAAGAAGAAATCTCTGGCCATTAAGCCGCTGACTGACAGAATGAAAATCGAAGGCTTACAACAGAATACAAGAGATGCATTTGTCAGACTGGAAAAATACGGGAATGTGTCATTTTCGGGAGTACATCCTATAGCTGAGAGCATGAAGCTTCTGGAAGTGGAGGCTTCACTTACTGCTGCCGAGCTTCTGGACATAGCGGCGCTTCTGGAGACAGCGGCAGAGGTAATGTCCTATGGAGATATTTCCGGAGAAGACGGCAAGATATATGACAGTATTACCAGCTTTTTTGATGAGCTTTCTCCGTTGGAAAACATTTCCGGAGAAATCAGAAGGTGCATTATTTCTGCAGATGATATAGCAGATGATGCTTCAGGAAATCTGAAAAGCATAAGGAAAAAGATAGTTCAGGCTGAATCAAGTGTTCATCAGACTTTAAATAAGATAGTAAAAAGCTCTTCCAACCGGGATATGCTTATGGACGCTCTGGTAACTACCAGAAATGGAAGATACTGTATACCGGTTAAGATTGAATATAAGAATTCATTTCCGGGAATGGTTCATGACAGATCACAGACCGGCTCCACGGTTTTCATAGAGCCTATGCAGGTGGTGGATCTGAATAACCAGATTCAGGAGCTGTATACGGAGGAGCATCTGGAGATAGAAAAGATTCTTGCTGACCTGAGTGCAATGATAGTTCCGGTGAGAGATGAGGTAATGCAGGATTACAAGACTCTGGTGGAACTGGACTTTATATTTGCAAAGGCAAAATATGCAAGAGAAATAGATGCTACTGAACCTGCGTGGAATGATGAAGGAATCATAGAACTTAAGAGGGCGGTTCACCCCCTCCTTAGAAGTTCACTTATGGATCCTTCCACTAAAAAAAGCGGTGCGGTACCTATAGATATTGCCATTGGTGAGGGATACACATCTCTTATCATTACAGGACCTAACACTGGAGGAAAAACTGTAGCTCTTAAGACCATGGGACTGCTGGCTCTTATGGGACAGGCGGGACTTCATATTCCGGCCATGGCAGGCAGCAGACTGACAGTATTTGGAGATGTATTTGCGGATATAGGAGATGAGCAGAGTATAGAGCTGAGTCTTTCAACCTTTTCATCTCATATGAGCAATATCGTATATATAGTAAAGCATGCAGATGATAAATCCCTGGTGCTTTTTGATGAGCCAGGTGGCGGAACAGATCCGGCGGAGGGAGCGGCTCTTGCCATTTCCATCCTGGAAACCCTGAAGAATGCCGGGGCAAGGGTAATGGCTACCACTCATTATACAGAGTTAAAGACCTATGCCATAGGAACAGAGGGGGTAGAAAATGCCTCCTGTGAATTTGATATAAAATCTCTGAAGCCTACATATAAGCTGATGATCGGAATTCCAGGCTCTTCAAATGCCTTTGCCATATCCAGAAGACTGGGCATGCCGGAGGAAATAACCGAGGCTGCCAAGGCGAACATGGACCAGAGCCAGGTTAACATGGAAAAGATCATTTCCAAGCTGGAGGAAAATGAGAAGGAGATAATGAAGCTCAGGCAGGAGCTGGAGATTGAAACCCAGTCTGCAAAACAGCTTAGGAAGAGACTCTCCGATAAGGAAAAAACTCTGGATGAGAAGAAGGCTGATATTCTGGAAAAGGCCAGGATTGAGGCCCGGGAAATAGTCGATGATGCCAAGACTATGGCAGATGAGGCTATACGTGATTATAATAAATGGCTTAAGAACCCTCAGAAGGTAGATGCCAGAACTCTGGAGATGAAGCGCAGTGATATCAGAAAGAAGCGTGATTCCTACGGAGAAAAGAAAAAGGATGAAAAGAAGAAATATTCGGGCCACAAGCTCAGTGATTTCCATATTGGAGACAAGGTGCTTGTGCTTAGTCTGGATATAGAAGGTCATGTTATAGAATTACCGGATAAGAATGGAATGCTGCTGGTGGAAATGGGAATTCTCACCTCACGTTTTCCTGCAACTGACCTTCTGATAATAGATGAAGAGAAGATTAAAACAAAGAATGCAGCTGACAGCTTCAGGTTTGCTTCAACGGGAGTCAGCGGAAGCAGCAAGGCCATGACCTTTAATCCGGAGATAAATCTTCTGGGTAAAACTGTGGATGAAGCCATAGCTGAGCTGGAAAAATTCCTGGATGATGCACTTCTCACCCATGCTGAGACTGTGAGAATAGTTCACGGCAAGGGAACCGGTGCACTTAGAAGGGGTATAACCGAATATCTGAAGAAGCAGAGATTTGTAAAGGAATTCAGAGCCGGTGAATTTGGTGAAGGTGATGCCGGTGTAACTATTGTAAAACTATAAAGAGGTGATAAAAATGATAAAACCAAAGGTTCTTATAGTTGATGATGATGAGAATATAGCAGAGCTTATCTCCCTTTATCTGGAGAAGGAGCAGTATGATACTGAAACTGCTTCAGACGGAGAAGAGGCGCTGAAGCTGATAGACGTATATAATCCGGATCTTATACTTCTGGACATAATGCTTCCGGGTATGGATGGTTATGAGGTATGCCAGGAAATCAGAAAGACCAGAGATATACCGGTTATCATGCTTTCTGCAAAGGGAGAAGTATTTGATAAGGTTCTGGGACTTAAAATGGGAGCTGATGACTACATTGTTAAGCCTTTCGATTCCAATGAAATGGTAGCAAGAGTAAGTGCGGTTCTGAGAAGATCAGGTCCTTCCAAGGCAGAGGAAACTCCTTCTGCCCATACAGAGGATGCTCATCACATGGGTGAGTATATCGAGTATCCCGGACTTATCGTAAACATTTCCAATTATACGGTTACATATAACGGGGCAGAGGTGGAAATGCCTCCGAAGGAAATGGAGCTTCTCTATTTCCTTGCATCACATCCTAATCAGGTATTTACCAGAGATCAGCTCCTTAATCAGCTGTGGGGATATGACTTCATAGGAGACTCCAGAACAGTAGACGTTCATATAAAGAGACTTCGTGAAAAGCTGGATGGAGAGCATAACTGGACCATAGCTACAGTCTGGAGAATAGGTTATAAATTTGAAGTAAAGTAAAGAGATAGGATGTAGGGGAAAGCTTATGCAGCATTCACTATTAGATAGAATATATATATTCTTCCTGGTCATACTGATCATTTCCTTCGGATTTTTTATCGTGTTTATTTCGGTTTTCACAAGAAGAAGTCTGATTTCAGAGAAACAGGAAACCATTTCCAACGAAGCGACGCTGATCGCGACTCAGGCAGTATCTTCCTATGCCAACGGCAGAATGAACGTGGAACAGTTATCAAGCTATTTTGATTATTATGCACAGACACTGAATTCGGATATCTGGTACGTTGATGAAAGAGGAAGGATCATAGCAACCTCAGGATATTTTGATGATAAGTCAGAATCAAAATCCGGAAAGTCATCAGCCAGTGATGCCAATATCGCCATGACTAAAAAACTGCCGTCAAATATCTATGAATTTGATCCCAAATATGATCTGCAAAAGAATTTTTATCAGGTTGGTGATTTTTATGGCGTGTACAGTGGAAATGTCATCACAGTTAACACGCCTATGACATTTACCGCGTATAACGAAAATAAGGAAGTAGTGGAGATTCCGGCGGGAGCCCTTATCA
Organism: uncultured Lachnospiraceae bacterium; assembly: GCA_902795855.1. Lineage (GTDB taxonomy): Bacteria > Bacillota > Clostridia > Lachnospirales > Lachnospiraceae > Eubacterium_Q. The sequence continues at coordinate 9,268 of CADBMW010000023.1, read as the reverse complement.
CCCATTCCACTACCCTGGATATAAATGAGATGATGAGAAGCATTTACAGCATAAGTTTCATTCCCTGTCTCGTTATCATTATCATAGCATTTACACTTCTGGGTATCATTTCCAGAAAGGTAGTTCGACCTATCAAAAAGCTGGCGGAGGTTGCTGAGGAATACTCTCAGGGAGATTTTGATGTGGAGACCGGTATTGATTCCGATGATGAGATAGGACAGCTGGCCAATTCCATGGAATATATGGCCTCTGAGCTTTCAAAGCTGGAAGAATACAGGCATGATTTCATTTCCAATATTTCCCATGATTTCAGAAGTCCACTTACATCTATCAGAGGCTATGTGACAGCCATGATCGATGGTACTATTCCTCCTGAAAAGCAGGAGAGATATCTGAACATTGTTCTGGACGAGACAAATCGTCTGACAAAGCTTACTCAGGGACTTCTGGATCTTAACCGTCTGGAGATGTACGGCCCTTATCTGAAGCTTACGGAATTTGACTTTATAGATATAATCAGGACAACCCTGAATACCTTCGAGATAAAGTGTATAGACAAAAATATCGCCATTTATCTGAATAATCATTCAGAGGCTACCATAGTAAATGCTGATAAAACAAAGATTCAGCAGGTGGTTTATAATCTGCTGGACAATGCCATCAAATTTACTCCTGAAGGCAAGCGGATATTTATAGATATAAATGAAAAGGGCGAAAAGCTGGTGGTCAGTATCAGAGATGAGGGTATCGGAATGAATGATGATACCCAGAAGAAGATATGGACCAGATTCTATAAGGATGATACCAGTCGTGGTAAGGATAAAGCAGGAACCGGTCTGGGACTTGCCATTACCAAGGAAATTATTAAAGCTCATAATGAGACTATAGAGGTTTCAAGTAAGGAGGGTGAGGGTTCAGAATTTGTATTTACCCTGACCAAGGCTGAAAGTGCCGGAACTCATTCCGGAGAGACAGAGATACTTGTAAACCCTACCAAGTTCTAAATTATAAATCAAAAGTTCTTCAAACAGAATGGAAAAGAGGTATATATGAGAAAAAGAATACTAGCTCTTCTGGAAACAAACAGCCGTCTTACTCCCCCGGAAATCGCAGATATGCTGGGACTTGAAGCTGAGGAAGTGGCAGCTGAGATAAAGAAGATGGAGGACGAAAATATAATCTGTGGCTACCATACTCTCATTAACTGGGACGCACTGGGAGAGGAAAGAGTCATAGCACTTATAGGACTTAAGATTTCTCCGGTAAGAGGAGAAGGCTTTGACAGAATCTCCACAAGGATAAGCAAATTTGAGGAAGTAAAGTCGGTATTTCTGATGTCCGGATCCAGCAATGATCTGATTCTTACCATAGAGGGAGAGTCCCTGAAGGACATATCTCATTTTGTATATGGTAAGATCGCACCTATGGATTCTGTAGTTTCCACAGCAACATATTTCGTACTCAAGAAGTATAAGGATCATCATGTGAGCATGGTAGAAGGTCACGGCGAGGACGAAAGAATACAGATTCAGGCATAAGCTTAAAGAGGAAAAATATGAAAAGTGTAAGCAAGGTGGCTGATGAGATAAAACCATCAGGCATAAGAAAATTTTTTGATATAGTCAGCGAAATGCCGGATGCAATATCTCTTGGTGTTGGTGAACCGGACTTTGAAACTCCCTGGCATATAGCAGACGAGGGAATCTATTCCCTGGAAAAGGGCAAGACATTTTATACCTCGAATTCAGGTCTTATGGAACTGAGATCCGAGATATGCAAATGGTATGGCCGAAAATATAATGTGATGTATACTCCCGGCAATGAATGTCTCATAACCGTGGGTGGTTCTGAAGGAATAGACATGGCTCTCAGGGCGTTACTAAATCCGGGAGACGAGGTTATAATTCCGGAGCCATGCTACGTTTCCTATGTTCCATGTGCAGCTCTTGCAGGTGGAGTTCCGGTTACAATTGATCTTAAGAATGAGAATAAATTCAAGCTGACTGAGGATGAACTAAAGGCGGTTATTACTGAGAAGACCAAGGTTCTGATACTATCATTTCCAAATAATCCAACGGGAGCGGTAATGACCAGAGAAGACCTGCTTCCTATAGCCAAGCTCTGCATTGAAAATGATATCTATGTTATATCTGACGAGATCTATTCGGAGCTGACTTATGAGGCAAAGGGTCATTTCACCATAGCATCTCTTCCGGGAATGCATGAAAGGACCATTATTGTAAATGGATTCTCTAAGGCTTATGCCATGACGGGCTGGAGACTTGGATATGCGCTGGCACCGGAAAGGATCACCAGACTCATGACCAAGATACACCAGTTCTGTATCATGTGTGCACCATCCACAAGCCAGTATGCGGCAGTGGAAGCCATTAAAAACGGCGATAAGGATATAGCGAATATGCGTAAGTCCTATAATGAGAGAAGGAGATTTCTGTATAAGAGATTTTCGGATATGGGAATGCCGGCCTTTGAGCCAATGGGAGCATTTTACATCTTCCCAAGCATTGAAAGATTTGGCATGAACTCTGATGAATTTGCCACACAGCTTCTGAAAGAAGAAAAGCTGGCAGTGGTTCCCGGAAATGCATTTGGAGATTCCGGCGAGGGCTTTATACGTATATCCTATGCCTACTCTCTGGATCAGCTTAAGGAAGCCCTTGGCAGGATAGAGCATTTTATAGAAGTGCATGGATAAGGAGATAATATGAATTACATAAATACGCTTCGGGATGGAGAGAATATTACCGAAATTTATTTTTGCAAATCAAAGACTGTTGCGCAGTCGAAGGCGGGAAAGACCTACTACAGCCTTCAGCTGCAGGATAAAACAGGAACAATAGACGGAAAAATCTGGGATCTCAGCAATGCCATAGAGCATTTTGAGGCCATGGATTATATAAAGGTCAGTGGACAGATCACCACCTTCAACAACTCCCTTCAGTTCAATATAAGAAGGGTTCAGAGAGTGAGCGAAAATGAGATAGATGTATCAGATTATATGCCTGTCTCAGAATATAACATAGAGGATATGTACAGGGAGCTCAGGGAACTGATCGATTCAGTTGGAGAAAGTCATCTGAAGAGTCTGCTTTACAGCTTTTTCGTAGAGGATGAAAGGTTTATCAAGAATTTTAAAAAGCACAGTGCAGCAAAGAGTGTTCATCACTGCTACATCGGAGGACTTCTTCAGCACACCCTTTCCGTTGCGAAAATCTGTAATTTTTTCGCCACAAATTATCCCATGCTTAACAGAGACCTGCTTTTAACAGCAGCCATCTGTCATGACATTGGAAAGCTTTATGAGATATCGGATTTCCCTGAAAATGATTATACCGATGAAGGAAATCTTCTGGGGCATATAGTAATGGGAACCATGATGGTAAGAGACAGGGCAAATACAATAGAGGGATTTCCTCACACCCTGCTGGGTGAGCTGGAGCACTGCATTCTTTCTCATCATGGCAAGCTGGAATTTGGCTCCCCAAAGAAGCCGGGACTTATGGAGGCTATGGCTCTTGCTTATGCTGATGATACAGATGCAAAGATGGAAACCTTTAAAGGTGCTTTGGAGGCAAGTCCGGAAGCTAACGGCTGGCTGGGATACCAGAAGCTGCTGGATACTAATATAAGAAGAACCTGAAATTAGAAGAATATTATTTTAAATAAATATTTTTATAAACATTTAAAAAAAACAGAGGAGAAAAAAATGGGTAAATACTTTGGTACAGATGGTTTCAGAGGTGAGGCTAACGAAGGACTTACAGCGGATCATGCTTATAAGGTAGGAAGATTTTTAGGATGGTATTATGGAGAGCAGAGAAGACAGGCTGGACTGATGACAGCTTCTCCAAAGGTAGTTATCGGAAAGGATACAAGACGTTCCAGCTACATGTTTGAGTACGCACTGGTTGCAGGACTTGTTGCATCAGGTGCTGACGCATATCTGCTTCACGTTACCACAACACCTTCAGTGGCATATGTAACAAAGATGGACGGCTTTGACTGCGGTATCATGATCTCTGCCAGCCACAATCCATATTATGATAATGGAATCAAGCTTCTGAATTCTCAGGGTGAGAAGATGGAGGAGTCAACCATAGAGATAGTTGAATCCTATCTGGATGGAAACTTAGAGGTATTTGGCCAGAAATGGGATGAGCTTCCATTTGCAAAGAAGGAGTATATAGGCTGCACAGTTGACTATGTATCCGGACGTAACAGATATATTGGCTATCTTATTTCTCTCGGTCTTTATTCATTTAAGGATAAGAAGGTTGCTCTTGACTGCGCAAACGGAGCATCCTGGAATATTGCAAAATCAGTTTTTGATGCATTAGGCGCAAAGACTTATGTTATAAATGCTTCACCTGATGGAACAAATATAAATCGTGATGCAGGTTCAACTCATATTGAAGGCCTTTGTAAATATGTGGTTGATAATGGTCTTGATGTGGGATTTGCATATGATGGTGATGCAGACAGATGTCTTGCTGTAGATGAAAAGGGAAATGTTGTGGACGGTGATGCCATACTTTACATCTGCGGTGTTCACATGAAGGAAAAGGGCGAGCTGATGAACAACACAGTTGTAACAACAGTTATGTCCAACTTCGGACTTTATAAGGCATTTGATGAAGTGGGAATTGACTATGCCAAGACTGCAGTAGGTGATAAATATGTTTATGAATATATGGCACAGAACGGATGCCGTATAGGTGGCGAGCAGTCCGGACATATCATTTTCTCAAAATATGCAACTACAGGTGATGGAATACTTACATCTCTTAAGGTTATGGAGGTTATGCTGGCTGAAAAGAAGAGCCTTTCCGAGCTGACAGCACCATTTACGGTATATCCTCAGGTTCTTAAGAATGTGAGAGTAACTGACAAGAAGACTGCGCAGGATGATTCAGACGTTCAGGCCAAGGTTAAAGAAGTGACTGAGGCTCTGGGAGATACAGGAAGAATCCTTGTGCGTGAATCGGGAACTGAACCACTTGTACGTGTCATGGTGGAGGCGGAAACTAAAGAAGAATGCGAGAAATACGTTGATTCGGTAATCGACGTGATCAAGGCCAAGGGATATGTAATAGGTTAATAACCATATCATTTATCTGAAGCCATGCCGGTATTGGGTTCCGAGGTAGTGAGGAGGGAATATGCAGTACAGGAAAGATAAGTATGGAAACGATTTGTCGATGCTGGGATACGGCTGTATGCGTTTCACAAAAAAAGGAAACTCTATAGATGTGGATAAGGCAGAGAAGGAAATCCTTGCTGCCTACGAGGCCGGTGTAAATTATTTTGATACGGCATATATTTATCCGGGAAGTGAAGCTGCCCTGGGAGAAATCCTGGAGAGAAATGGTATAAGAGATAAGGTTAACATTGCCACCAAGCTTCCTCAGTACCTGATAAGAAATAGTAAAGGACTGGATAAGTATTTTGAGGAAGAACTGACCAGACTCAGAACGGATCATGTGGACTACTATCTCATGCATCATCTTACAGATGTGGAGATGTGGGAAAAGCTGAAGGCTGTGGAAATTGAGGAATGGATCAATCAGAAAAAGGCTTCAGGTCAGATCAGAAATATAGGATTTTCCTATCATGGCAATAGTGATAATTTCGTTAAGATATTAAATGATTATGACTGGGATTTCTGCCAGATCCAGTACAACTATCTGGATGAGGTTACCCAGGCCGGCGTTGTGGGACTTAAGGCAGCCGCCGAAAAGGGTATTCCCGTTGTGATCATGGAACCTCTTCGTGGAGGCAAGCTGGTAAATATGCTTCCTGATAAAGCGAAGAAAATATTTGAGGAAAGTGACCGTAAATGGAGTCCTGCCCAGTGGGCTTTCAGATGGTTATATAACCAGCCGGAGGTTACGGTGGTCCTGTCAGGAATGAATTCCCTGGAAATGGTTCAGGAGAACTGCCAAACGGCAAGTGAAATGACTGCGGGAACATTTACGGAGGAGGACTTCCAGCTTCTTGAGGAAGTAAAGCGTGCGATCCGTGAAAAGGAAAAGGTGGGATGTACCGGTTGCCGTTACTGTATGCCATGTCCTAAAGGCGTGGATATACCGGGAACCTTTGCCTGCTACAATACGATGTATACCGAGGGCAAAAACGAAGGACGTTTCCAGTATGCCCAGACAGTGGGGCTCACCAAGGAGCCGGCATTTGCCAGCCAGTGCGTGGAGTGCGGTAAATGCGAAATGCATTGTCCTCAGAGTATTCCTATAAGGGAGAAGCTGAAGGAAGCTGATAAGGCACTGAGACCACTTCCATATAAAGTCGGAATCAATCTGGCCAGAACATATATGTATAAAAAGTCAGACCTGTTTAATTTTAAAAAGATTTTTAAAAATAAAAATCGCGGGTTGACAAATGAAGATGAGACTGCTAACCTAGAAAAAGCGAACAAGGGAGTAGCTGGCAGACGCAGGTCTGTTCATATAATCGTCATCACAATTATTGTGGCAGCTGTTTCGGGACTTATTTTTTCTCTGGTACGTTCCGTTAAAAAGAACCACGAATAATTCGGTTAATGAGTAATTAGCGAGACTTATTTGCAGCATATTGATAATATTTCACATTACGTATGTGATCTTTTATCAATGTGCTGCAGGTAGGTCTCTTTTGTTTTTGTCTGGATAATATTTTTTGAAGTAAATTATAATCGTCACATTTTAAATGTGTCATAATTTAAAATTTGGCGTTGACATATATGAAAACCTGATGTATATTTGATGACATGAATATATGAATAACCGTTCATATGTTTGGAAGGAGGCAGTTATGTCAGAAGAAGAAAGAAAATTTCTTGAAATTGTAAACCTTATGAAAGGCTTCGGATCTGGTGAATCCAGACAGGAGGTTTTAAGGGGAATGAACTTTACAGTAGCAAAAGGAGAATTTTGTGTTTTGCTGGGACCTTCCGGTTCAGGTAAATCCACACTCCTGAATATAATAGGAGGAATCGATAATCCGGACGCCGGCTACATCTCCATAAACGGAGATAAGCTTGAGGATATGGGAGAAAAGGGACTGACTCAGTACCGTCGCAAGCATCTGGGTTATGTATTTCAGATGTATAATCTGATTCCAAATCTGAATGTAAAAGAAAACATCGAAGTAGGCGCTTATCTGTCCGACAACCCTTTGGACATTGATGATCTGCTTAATACACTGGGACTTTATAAGCATCGTCACAAGCTACCGAATCAGCTTTCCGGTGGACAGCAGCAGAGAGTATCCATAGGACGTGCCATTGTTAAAAATCCGGACATTCTGCTCTGCGACGAGCCAACAGGAGCTCTGGATTACAACACATCCAAGGAAATCCTGAAGCTGATCGAAGATGTAAACCAGAAATACGGAAACACAATAATCATGGTCACACATAATGAAGCCATCAAAAACATGGCCGACCACGTGATAAAGCTTCGTGACGGGGTAGTACGACACAACAACATCAACGAAAGCAAAGTATCTGCCGTAGACCTTGACTGGTAGTAAAGGAAAAACTAAATCTCGACTCGCGCCGGGGAAGGCGCTCGCTGAGAAGGGCGGAAAAACGAAATCTCGACTCGCGCCGGGAAAGGCGCTCGCTGAGAATTGTTTTTCCTTGATGAATGATGATAAAGGAAAAAGTGACTCAAAATAAAAGAGGATTTGGATGATGAATAAGAAAATAAGAAATCCGCTGATCAAGAGGGTTCCGAGGGAGCTTCTGGGGGAGTGGCATAAATATCTGGTCATTGCGCTGTTCCTCATTGTTATGATCGGTTTTATATCTGGTATGTATGTGGCCAACAATAGTATGCTGACTTCTGCAGACAATAAGAAGGTTGAATATAATCTGGAGGATGGATGCTTCGAGGTTAGTGAGGAGCTTTCAGAGGATAGCATTAAGGCTCTGGAGGCCGGTGAAAAGGCTGACGTTAAAGCTTATTATCTGGATAAGGCTCATGAGGAAGCTGATAAGGAAGTTAAGAAGGCTGTGGATGAGGAAATTCCCGAGAAGATTGAGGAGGCTGTTAAGCAGGGGATTGAGGAGAATGTAAGAGCTCAGGCAACTGAAGGAGTTGAGGCTCAGCTTAGTCAGTACGCGGCTGCAGGCATGAAAGTGTCTGATGAAGAGAAGCAGTCCATGATAGATAGCATAGTGGATGAAAATCTGCAGGCTGCGATGGATGAGTATTATGATGAGGCTTATGAAAAAGCCTACGATGAATTTATGTCTGGGGATGATTACGAGGATGCCCTGGAGGAGGCAAAGAAAGAGGCTTATAAGGAAGTCGACAAAGAAGTAAATAAGGAATATGACAAGGCAGCTGATAAGTACGATCTGGAGAATCCGGATTACGAGGCTGTTCCCATAAAGATATATAAGAATTATTACAAGGATACCACGGAGGTTAGAGGAACCGGGAAGAACAGTGGAAAAATACGTATTTTTAAAGACAGAGATGATATAGATCTTTACAGTATCCATAAGGGTGTTATGCCTCAGAACGAAAATGAAATCGCCATCGACAGAATGCATGCTGACAACGTAAATGTTAAGGTGGGTGATACTATTATCGTGGGAGGGGTTCCATTCAAGGTTACAGCCCTGGTGGCCCTTGTAAATTACAGCACTCTTTACGAGAAGCCAACAGATTCCATGTTCGATGCCATTTATTTTGACGTGGCAATTGTAACTGACGAAGGCTTCGACAGAGTAGACAGTAACATCAAATATAATTATGCCTGGAAATATAAAGATAAACCGGCAGATGAGGTGCAGGAGAAAACATTTTCCGAAAATGTTATGGCAGCTTTTATTTCACAGGCTGTTGTGGAAGATGTTGAGATAGAAGGCTTCCTTCCAGGCTATAGCAATAATGCAATTCATTTTGCAACCAATGATATGGGCGGCGACAAGGTTTTGGCTGGAATCATGCTCTATATCCTGGTGGCAGTTCTGGCATTTATTTTCGCCATTACCATCAGCACAACCATTACAAAGGAAGCATCAGTAATCGGAACTCTCAGAGCATCCGGATATACCAAAAGAGAACTTCTGGTACATTATATGACCATGCCGGTTCTGGTAACACTCATATCCGCCATAATAGGAAATGTTCTGGGTTATACCTGTTTCAAAAAGGTTGTAATAGGAATGTACTACAACAGCTACAGCCTGCCAACCTATAAAACCTATTGGACACCGGATGCGTTTATCAAAACAACTGTT
>CADBMW010000022.1 GCA_902795855.1 uncultured Lachnospiraceae bacterium | reverse complement strand
ATAATTGGTAACGTTCGTTAGAAAACGGAATATATGTTTTGTTAAGTAAACTAATGGAGGGTGAGACATGGCAAGAACAAATGCTAAGGAACCTTTGGTCGAAGCGGCAAGAGAACTTTTTTCCTTAAAGGGTTATGACGGGACCAGTGTTGATGAGATTGCTGAATCTATAGGTATCAAAGGGCCGACAATATACAAGTATTTTAAGAATAAAGAGGAACTGTTAAAGGCTGTTATTGATTGTGCAGAAGATGAATATATCAAAGGTATGGAGGCCACTGGTAATCTTCCTGAGTATATTCATACTGGAGAAGACCTTAAGGGATATGCCCTTAAATCTTTGCATTTTACACTTAATAATGAAACAGCAAAAAAAATGCGAAGACTAATGACGATTGAACAGTTTAGAAATGAAGCTCTTGCACAGCAGACTACACGGCATCAGCTGACATACCTACGGGATCTTTATGCATCTATATTTCGGAAAATGATGGAACGAAAGGAGATGATTCAAGGAGATGCTGACATTATAGCGCTTCAGTTTATTTCTCCTATAACAATTATGATTCAGTTGATGGAGAGAGAACCTACAAAAAAAGAAGAAGCTTTTCAGACAATTGATAAGCATATAGATGTTTTTATTGAGCATTATTTGATTTAAATTGATGCAACACTTAGAGGATTATTAAATACTTCTTTAAAGTGGATTTATAGAGAGGAAAGGATGATAAAATGAAATACGCTTTATCAAAATTAAATAAAGGAATAATTGCGGTTTTTCTTGCTGCTCTTATGATTGTTGGAATAATCTCAGCACCCCAGATGATTATTTCATCATTTGCGATTGGAGAAACATTTGATGTTGGATGCTTAAAGTATAAGGTGTTGACTGATGATACTGTTGAGGTATCTAAAAATCTTCGTACATCTAAGAATATAGTTATACCAAAGACGGTTAGTTATGGTGGAAAAGAATATACTGTAACAGGAATTGGACATATGGCTTTCTCGGAGCAGGCTTGGGATGACGATAAAATAGTAATGCCTATTGAATCTGTGGTAATACCTGATTCTATTACAAGTATTGAAGGGGCTGCATTTGAATGCTGTAAAAATCTTACAAGTATATCAATTCCTGATTCTGTAACAACACTCAAAAATGATGCATTTTATTTTTGTATAAACCTTTCAAGTGTTAAATTATCTAAGAATTTAACAAGTTTAGAAGACAGAACATTTTGTGGCTGTTGCTCTTTAGGTAGCATTACTATTCCTAATGGAGTAACTAAGATTGGTGATGAAACATTTTATGGATGCGATAAGTTTACGTGTATTGAGATTCCTGACAGTGTTGAAGAGATAAATGAGAGCGCCTTTAATTCCTGTGATAATCTTGAAGAGATAATTGCTTCTAAGGATGCGAAGTTTATTCTAAAGGATGATCGTGTTATAGAACTGACATCTTTCACGATTGATTCTCCCCACGGAACTATTGAGCTGACTGGAACTCAGACAACGAAGGATAGATTTGATAAGAATATATGTGTATATTGGGATACAGTAAAGGTTTTGGTAACTCCAGATGAAGGTTATGAGCTGGAATCTTTGACTGTTACTGATAATGAAAATGATACTACTATAATCATAACCGAAAATTCCTTTATTGACAGCTATTTTGATTTTACTATTAAGGCAACTTACAAAGCTTTGACCGATCAGAATACTAATAATGGAAATGAATCAGGTTCTAATAATGGCATAAATAACGGAACCAATACAGGAAATAGTAACGGAAATAGCGGTGCAAATACAGGAAATGAAAAAAACGGAACCAATACAGGAAATGATACCGGAAATGATGATACTAGTACAGGCGATGGAAATGTTAATAACGGTGACGCCAATTCTGTGAATAATAATGGCGCAGATAACGGTTCAAATAATGGGTCAACGTCTGCTATATATTCATCTGAATGGGTGAATGGCAAATGGTATAATGCTGATGGAAGTCAGACTTATGAGCCAACTATGAGCTGGAAGAGTAATGGTTCAGGCTGGTGGATGGAGGATACATCAGGCTGGTATCCAGTATCTCAGTGGCAGAAGATTGATGGTTATTGGTACTATTTCAATACTTCTGGATATATGGCATCTGATGAATGGGTAGGTGGCTACTATCTATCTGGAAGTGGAGCTCTTACCTATAATCACACAGCTTCCTGGTACAGCGATTCAAATGGTTGGTACTACAAAGATACTTCAGGCTGGTATCCAACCAGTCAGTGGGCAAAGATCAATAGCAACTGGTATTATTTTAACAATAATGGTTATATGGTAACAAGCCAGTACATTGACGGCTACTGGATCGACTCAAACGGAGTATGTAAATAAATATCTAAATATATTGAGAGATGGTGCCTTACTTATTTAGTGTAGACGCCATTTCTTTTTATTGTTAAAATGTGTGAGGGGGACAGTCCCCACTCGCACATAGGTCTGTCCCCACTCGCACATTTTTTGAAGGAGTGTGGTTTTATGAGGAAATTTTTAAGTTTAGTGTTATCAGTAGCGTTGGCTGCATCACT
>CADBMW010000021.1 GCA_902795855.1 uncultured Lachnospiraceae bacterium | reverse complement strand
GAGCCATGAGCTCTGAAGGCATAGATGAAATTATCAAGTCCCACAAAATCCAGAGTATATCCTCCACCGGGTCTTACAGTCAGATCCGACAGTGAAAACTGGATAGTCATTATAAGACTTCTGAGATAAAACCACAGGAAACCTATAAGCCAGGGAACTATGAAAAGAAATCCCTTAGCAGCTCTTTTTCGGGTGAGTGTAAACCATTTTTTATCTTTCATAATCACTCTCCCTTCTCAAAGCTTCCGGCAGCTATCTTTATACCATCTACAGTCGCTTCTTCTTCGCCCTTATTGATATAAAGTTTAACTCCGTTTTCATAAGTTATGACCGTAACCTTATTATCAAGCACCTGATGATCCACCATATATTCTCCACTGACACTGCTTAGTACTGCATTGGCTTTATCATATATTTCCACTGCTGTATCCTTCCAGGTGTCATAGGTCGTGGAATACATCCTGCTGATTCCCGTTTCCTTCAGCTCTATGGAATTCTCCTTAGAAAACTGGAAATGAGGGGAAGCACCATTTTCCACCAGGTTCATAACTATGGAATCCACATTAGTTGTATTTCCAAGGTTAATGACTGCTCCCGCATAATCAATGCTTCCGTGAATCAGCATCTGATAAAATGGTACGGTTTCATCTATTACATAATAATCGTTATCTGTAAGAGGCGCATTTATGATATCGTCAGCATATTCAAAGGCATAATCATTTGCATCGCTGAGCATTACTGACTTTCCTGTGTCCTTCATAAGCTGAAGCTGGGATGTTACCACATCCAGTGCCGCCTCTCTGTTTATGATGTTTGTTCTTCTCTTATCTGAATGAAGTTCATCACCAAGATCTCTCAGTGATATTCCTGATACATCATAATCCTTTATCTTATCTGCAAACTTTCCTGTATATTTAACCAGGAACTTAGGTGATACAAGAAGGAAATGATTTTCATCATAGCCAAGTCCTGAGGTCTGTCTCAGAGTCGTAGGATTTACAAGTCCAAACTCTGCCACATAACCTGTTCCGTAATATCTTGAGGTTTCATTGTTTTCTGAATATCTTCCACTTACCAGAGTAACCTTCTGGAATGCTGAATCCACATAGAAGGTTCCACCCTTGCCGGTAACATTTTTACTCAGTTCCTCAAGACCGGATTTACCACCCATTTTCATAGGAACCTTTATCTTGCTAAGAACATCATGGTAATATCCACCCTGACTCCAGCCCTGGAAGTTCATTACCTGATTATTTATCCCAGCCTCCGCCAGATCTTCAGACATTTCCGAAGCTTCCTTAAAGGTGGTCATAGGATAAAGGCCTCTGTACTGTGTTCCCAGGAAGAATTTTGTTCTCTCAACTCCTCCCAGAACATCGTAGTAGAATTTTATATCTCCTGATTCACTATTTTTTGTCAGCTTACCTTCCTTTGTAAGTCTTGCCCTGTAATAATTAGCAGCACCTACATATCCGTTATTTTCTTCAGTAAGGAAGGTATATCTTACAACCAGAGGTGAATCATAATAATCTGTTTCCACTATAGGAAGATCCGCTTCACTACCGGTGGTACCGAACATGGAAAGCTTATCGTCTCCCCTCAGTGTAAAGGTTGTATATACGTTATTATATTCATTTACTTCGCCGGCAACATTTGCTGTAACATTTGCAAGGGATGCTCCATCCTCTATGGTTGCCAGTATTCCACTCTTCTCTCTGAAGATTCCGAAGAGGGCCAGCTTGGAATTCTCAGTTATCTCTCTGACCGTATAATCCGCAAGCATAGGATCAATACCGTAGATATTCTCCGAATAATCATTTCCCGGAGTGATCTTTGCTTTACCATTATTGAATCTGATCAAAGAACCGGATCCGTTGGGAACCAGTATATAACCTTCCTCATCCTTTGATGCAGCACCGAAGAAGTTCAGAAGCTGGATTTTATGAATGGCACCACCGCCATTTTCCACAACTCCCTTCATATATACTCCGGCCTCCATATAATCCTCATTTATGGTTATATCCAGAGGAATGTCGAAGGATATAGGCATCTCATCTTCAAGTCCGGCTTCAGTCATTTCTCTTGTATAGTCTTCATTTGTAAAGCCGGCCTCTGTAAAGTATTCATTAAGTCTTCTTATCTGCGAAGCACCCTTTGCGGCTGATTCCAGAATGTCATATACATTCTCGTCATCTGCTCTTGCCTTGAATTTCTTCTTTACATATACAGCACCTTCAGTTCCTTCCAGAGCGCTTATAACTCCGTCCAGAGCTGATTTGCTGATGGTCAGAGGAACGATTCCGGTAGATGCAGATTTATCTCCCAGGGAGTAAATGATTCTGACTCCGTTTTCTATGGACTCAGCTTCAACCTGTTCCAGCAGAACACTGTAGGTATAAGAATCAAATGTACTTTCAAGTCTCTGAGTGTTATAAAAATCAACCACCATCTGACTTCTCAGATAGCTCTTGTTACTCTCGTTTGCTATGGAATCCTCTTCCAGTCCCGTAGGATTACTATAGGTTATAACATCATTTCTTTTATCATAAACTGCTATATAGCCTGTGGCAGGATCCACATATAACTTCAGATTATCATTTTCTGCCGCAAGAGCCATGCCTTCTACCTTGGGATCTTTGTCAGTCTTTCCCCGGAATTTGCTTCCTTCTTCATATTCATAGTCACTGATATATTGTCTGTATTCATTATAGAAGGCATATTTTATAAGATATCTTGCAACAAAAACTGCTGCTACAACCAGCACACAGCCAAGTATGATAAATGCTATCTTTCCGAATTTTCTCTTTCTTTTCTTATCAAGACCAAGGGCTTTCAGTTCTTTTTTCTGTTCTCTGCTTCCTTTCATAGCCGTCCCTCCCTAAGTCCTGTAAATCAGTTCCTGATAGATACTATGCAGGAAGCTGTATACCTGATTGATAAGATCGAAGAAAAGGAGCACTATGAAGATAATAAGGAAGATGGCCACAAATGTCAGAAGTATGGTTATTATGGTTTTACCCAGTGTAAAACTATGAACCGTCATAACTCCTACCAGCAGCATAAAGCAGGTATATGCCACTCCTATTCCTATCACCATATAGTAGAAAGCCCCTTCATCCAGAGCCACAAACTGACTTATGATCGTGCCAATCGCTATACATACCATGGCTGGAACTGTGGAATATCCAACTGCTATGGCTATATCCTTAAGTCTTCCCTTGCCATCCATAAGGCAGGTCACCGACCAGTTTCCTACACATATGAGAATGTAAAACAGAAGGACTGATATCAGCTCCTTAAGAGAATCAACAGAACGGGGTTCTATATCATTTACAATAAAGCTGGCTGACATACGATTGATGGAGAAACAGATTGAAAAGATGATCACCAGTATGATAGCCACCGGTACACTTCCTCTGTCTCTGTGTCTTATCTCGTAGAAACCGTCTGCCGGATGATTCACTGTATAGAGTGCATATTTCCATTTATCCTTTGATAAAAGCTTTTTCATCACAGCAGGCCCTCCTTTTTCTTTTTACCTTTTCTTTTGGAGTTCCATTTACTATAAATGATTCCACCGGCTATGAGGAGAATAACCACTGTCATTATAAGGCTCATATTTTTTGCCAGTATATCGTTTCTGTATCTCTTAAATGCTATGGAATAATATTTCCTGTTCATTCCAACCTTGAAATATTTCATGGCATTTTTATTATCGCCTGCTGTAAGGTATGCTTTTCCTATACCATTATTTGCAAGCTCATTATTTTCATCCAGCTTAAGAACGGCTTTCCACTTATCGATGGCCTTGGTCTCATCTCCGTCAAATCTGAGACCCACTGCATCATTTATAAGTGTGCCGTAATTTGTCTCCTTGAATTTGAGTATAGAATTTCTCTCAGCATCCAGAACCAGTATCTCATCTCCTATAGCTTCAATGGCAACAGGAGTCATAAATGTACCCTTCTGGAATCCGATACCTCCGAATATATAAAGGAGATTTCCTTCCTTGTCATAGGTAAATATTCTTCCGCGCTTACGATCAAGAAGTGAATAGATTCCCTTGTTCCTGTAAACCACATCAGTTATCTCGCTGGCTCCGCCGTAATCACCATAGGGCTGGAAATATACATCTCCACCCACATTTCCATTCTCACCCTTCTGGATAACATCCTTACCCTGAGGATTGAGACGTCTTACAGCCTGAACACCTTCGGAGTCAATATTTGATGCATAGATAAAGCCACCACTGTCCACATCTATTCCGGTAAATTCTGTAGGGATGTAAAGCTGCTGATTTGATCTCTCTTCCTTTGAGGCAAATCTGCGCCAGAACTTTTCCCATGGTGTTATCTTTACATCTATGGTTCCAAAATAACCTGTAAAATCTCCGTTGCTTTCAAAAACAAGTATTCCTTCGAAAGCACCCTTACTTATGACATAAACTCTGTCGGCATAATCCACTGTTACCTTAAGGGGTACAAAGGCAAAGTCATCATCCAGTATTTCCGACTGAGGATTATCTACAATCTTTATAAATTCACCCTCAGGGGAAAGAACCACAACTCTTGCATTTTCAGAATCAGCAACATAGAGCTGACCATTTTCGGAAACACATACTCCGTAAGGGGCATTGAATGTATCCTTCTTTCCCTCATTGTCGAAGCTGTCTATGATTCTGTTTACCTTTGTCATAGCTTTATTCATTACAACAACTCGGTTATTTCCTGTATCAGCTACATAGACCTCACCATCATCGGATACACAGATATCCTGAGGTCCGCTGAAGCTTGTAATGTCCAGATCAGCAGCAGTTACGATACCGTCAGGAACGTAAGCCGCAGGCGTCTTCACTACATATTTCCAGTAGTTATAGTTATATGTATCATAAGGAATCTCATCATCTGCCAGAGTACTGAAATCAGAACAAAGAAGCATTAACGCAGCCATAATGACAGCCACCATTTTAGAGAAGGTCTTATTCCGTTTTGATAAGTCTGTAGCTTTCATAACTATATCCTTTACTCTTTCATACCTGAGGTTGTCATGGTTTCAAGCACGTTACTCTGACATGCCAGGAAGAATATGATAGGCACTGCTGCAATTATAAATGTAACTGCTGCAGAAGCTCCTGCTCTTGCAGTTCCTCCGGCTGCTATCTGCTGAAGTGCAAACTGAAGCGGCTTCAGCTGTTCATCTCTCAGGAACATAGCTCCTGTATTTCCCCACATCTGCTGGAACTGGAATATAGCCAGAGTCAGCCATGCAGGTTTAACATTTGGCATTACGATTCTCCAGAATATCTGGTATTCACTGGCTCCATCCAGTCTTGCCGATTCCATAAGGGAAGTTGGCAGCTGTTCCATAAACTGCTTCATCAGGTAGAGACCCATTCCATACTGCCAGGCCGGAAGGATCAGTGCCAGGTAGGTATTATTTATATGCAGCCAGCTTATGATCATGTAGTTAGGTATCTGTGTAACTGTCCAGGAGAACATCATTGACAGAACTACCATGTTAAAAAGTATCTTCTTACCCGGGAACTCATGCTTTGCCAGTGGATACGCTGCAAGGGATGCAACTATAACATGGCCAAAGGTTCCCAAACCTGTAATGATAAGTGTGTTCAATATATATCTGGAAAATGGCACCCAGGAATCATTCATGATGATGAACAGATCCGTGAAATTCTCCAGAGTCGGGTTTCTAACAAATACCTTAGGCGGATACTGGAATATTTCATCCAGAGGCTTAAGGCAGTTATTTATGATCATAACCAGAGGAAGTGACATGAATATTCCGCATATGATCATTAGGAAAAACAGGATTCCATTTCCTGCTACGGAACGGTTAACCTTCTTCTTTTTGTAATGCTTTTTTTGAAGAAGAGCTACCACAGCATCCGGATCTTCATCCGGTACAGCAGGCTTATGTTCAACAGGTCCCTGGGGTACTTCGCCCTTATGCTTCTTTTTAAGCTTTTTCACATCATTCGGTTCATTTTCCTGAGCTTCTTTTTGAGCCCGGACCTTCTTGTGAAGCTCCTCATAGGTTACAGTTTTTTCTGCCTGTTCCTTAGCCCTCTTCTCAGCATCCGCCTGAATCTTTTGTCTCAGCTCTGCCAGAGAATCCACATTCTCAGCCTGTGGGTGGTTTTTCTGCTTTGCCATACTACTCACCCACCCTTCTGAGAAGCTTCTGTACAAGCTTGTTGGTTCCAACCATCAGAAGGAACAGAACTGTTGCTATAGCTGATGCATAACCCATATCGAATCTTGTAGAGCCATAATCCAGCAGGTGGGTTACTACTGTTGCACCTGCATAGTTTACTGATGGATTTCCTGCCAGCTGAATTGATATATCTGCTACTGCAAATGACTGTGTGATCTGCATTACCGCACCGAACATGAGCTGAGGCTTCATAGCAGGAAGGGTTACATACCAAAGCTCCTGCCAGCGGTTCTTTACTCCATCTATGGCTGCCGCCTCATAAAGCGACTTATCTACTGTCTGGAGACCTGCTATGAAGGAAAGAAATCCTGTTCCAAGCGATAACCAGAGCTGAACCACGATAAGACATGGAAGGATGAGCTTTGCATCCTGCATCCACAGCTTCTGCTCGTCCAGTATTCCAAGACTGATGAGGATACCATTCAGATAACCATATCTGTCACTGGAAAGGATAAGCTGCCATACCATATATGCATTTCCGCAGATTGACGGAGCATAAAATATAAGGGTAAGAATGGTTCTTATCTTAGGCGAAAACTCATTTATTATCCAAGCAAAAAGCAGACACAGCACATAGCTTATAGGGCCTGTAACCACTGCAAATATCAAAGTATTTTTAAGGGATATCAGGAATATATCATCCTCCAGAAAGAGTTTGATATAATTTCCCCATCCGTTAAAGGTTGGCCACTCCAGCATGTTGAAATATGTAAAGCTGAGAGCTATGGACACAACTACCGGCAATACTGTAAATGCGAAGAACAGTACAAAATAAGGTGCCATCATCACATAACAGGCCTTGCTTCTTTTGATCCTGTAGCTCAGCTTGTTGCTTCTTCTTGCTATCTCATCAGAATCCACCACTTCCCTTGCCTCTGCATCTCTTTTAGCACGAGCCTCTGCCTTGGCAGCTTCATTTTCAGCTTTTGTTTTTACATCTTCACTCACTGCAGAGTCTCCTTTCTAGTCTTCTTCAACGGGAAGTTCGAATTCGATACGCTTATATCTGATCTCATCATTTATATACAGAACCTTATCCATCAGCTCTTCTCGAGGTGACGCTGTATCGGTTTCTGTAGTTACGGTATAGAAGGCATTATTTACATTTCTCCAGCTGTAATATCCTCCGGGAACCTGTGGAATGCCATCTACCCAGGTAAATGCTTCACTTAGATTTTCATATGTATCCACAGGCCATGGCATTCTTTCAAATGCTTCTTTATTTGCCGTAGCAACTCTGGCTGCAGATCCCATGAGAGATTCCATCTCCCTGTCATAGAGTGTCTGTACGTCAGCGCTTGTCCACCACTTAAGGAACTCCCAGCATTCATCAGGATACTCGGTATCTGCCATTATCATGCTGGCAAGCCCTGTACATCCAACAGAATGATCAACGGTTCCATCCTCCTTTACAGTTCCGGGTACCATAGTAAAATCCCAAAGTCCTGCTATATCAGGAGCCGAAACCTCAAGGTTGTTGTAGATTGTATAATCGCCGATTATGATAGGACATTCACCTGTACGGAAACGTTCTTCCACACTGGTGGTCTTGTCCAGACCGTAATCAGTATAAAACTCGCAATACTGTTTAAATGTATTTACTGCTATATCAGAATCCAGGGCAGATGATATTCCACCTTCGTTGTAGTAAACTCCACCATTCTGATAAAGAAGCATGGCATATATCTGCTCACTTGGAAGCATTCCGAATTCCATCTGGTTCTTTGCCAGAACTGACATGATAACCTTTACATCATCCCAGGTCTGGGGAACCTCAAGTCCCAGCTCTGCAAGTATATCCTTACGATAAAACATAACCGGAAATGTCTGGGTCTCAGGAAGTGCATATAAGGCTCCACCAAAGCTGAAGGCTTCATAGGCACTTGGATAGAATCTTGATGTAACCTCTTCGTAGTCGCCAAATCTTGAAAGATCCAGAACTGCATTTCTCAGTCCGTAATTTACCGGTGTATCATTACCGGTATTCAGAACCGCACCGGCTATACCGTTTGTATTGGCAACCTGAATCGCCACATCCGGTCCCTCTCCTGCCAGCTCTGCACGAAGAAGTGTATTCATATCAACAAGCTGAACATTTACATTTATTCCATATTCGCTTGTAAAGGATTCATCTATCAGAGACCGGATAACATTTGCCTGATCACGACCGGTTCCTATCCAAAGCGTGATGGTTGGATTATCTGAATCCTCATCTCCCGTTGCACCCAGGGAGTTATAATCTATGGTAAAGGAATAACCCAGTCTTTTTATTTCATTTGTAAAATTACTCAGGCCTGAATTATTGTCTATCTTAATCTTTTGGGAATCAGATGTGATATACAGTCTGTCTATCTGAAGAGGCTGACTTATAACCTGAGTGATCCATGTTCCGCAGGCTCTTACATTTGTCTTATAGGTACTGATAACTCTTACAAAATGTTCCACATCCTTGATAAGATAATCCAGCTGATCTCTCATGGTTATGAGAACTGTCTCCTTATCAGATGTATGTCCCACTGCACTTCTAAGACGAAGGATAGCCATATCCAGCTGAGCCCTTACTTCGATCATGTCACTTACTATGTTAGGCAGGGATGATTCAATCTGATAATCACGATAGGTATCAGGAGATACACCGATGATTCGTATTACCTTTCTGTAAATGGAATTTAACTTATTTACAGAATCCTGAACATCCGCAATAACCTCCGAGAATTCACCCAGCACAACCTGCATTCTTATGGTGTGGCTGCCCTTGGTCAGATAGAATTTGTAAGGATTCTCATCTGCATCAGAAAGGGTGTCCAGTCTCCAGGAAGAATCATAATAGAAGCCGTAGTTTTCCATTTCCTTGAAAGGAACCTGTCCGTCTATATATATCTTTCTTGATACATAGATACCTCTCATGAAGTTCTGTTTATCAAAGAGAGATATTTCATAATAACCATCCTCAGGCACATCGAAGCTCCACTCTATCCACTGCCCCGCCTTCTGCCAGCTGGTTCCACCTATGGTATTGTTCAGCAGCTCCTTGGGACTTGCAGGACTGAGAGCCGGTGAAGACTGATCCTGTTTAGGATAGAGCATCTGGGATGATGTCTTAACAGCATCTTCTCCCTCAATACAGATGCTGACATCACTTGTATCCTTTGCTCCCAGCTTATCCCACTCAGCCTTAGTCTTCTCGTAATCCTGAACTGTTTCACTATTTTTGAAGGTAAGCTTTCCAAGGAGCATAGGCTCTCTTCTGGAATTAATGGTAAGGGTATGCTTCCCTGGCGTCAGATACATTGCCAGAGGTGTTGTTATATATCCATTGTTATCATAAAGCTTTGAAGTAACCCACTCAGGAATTTCTACAGAAGTAGGTTTCATATCATTTCCCTGATTATCCTTATTCCACTTAACTGTTGACTCCCCTGCTGCGAAGGATTCCTTGGCAAGGTCTGTGGTCCAGATACGGGAAAACTCAATTATGGCCAGCTCGCTGTATGGAAGCTCCCCATCCAGGAAAAAGCTTCTCTGAATTTCAGAATTCTTACCCTCTACAGGATAATACTCCAGCTCCAGTTCATACATTCCTTCCTTTGCCACATCAAACTCATATTCTATAAGTCCATTTTCGGAGGTAAGAACGCTGTCTCCTTCATAGCCTTCATAATCAGTGTAAATCTCCGGTTCTTTTTCCTCATTCCCTTCAAGGTACGCACAAAAATCAGATGCCGGTATCTCTATTATCTCATCAGGATGATCAGCATCTGTATGTGTAGCCAGGTAATCCATGTAACTGTTTCCGGATTCTGAAAATGAACCTGCTATGTCCTTTGCCTCATCATTTGAAAGCACTGAAGCATTTATAACAGAAGCTGAAGACATATTTCCTATCATCACAGCTGCCGCAAGGATACCTGCCATGGCTTTTTTTATTCTTTTGTTAAGATCGAGATTCAAATGCGGTTTCACTTTTCTCCTCCGGTTTATTCATATAACCAGCTGAATTCATCCCCTTCCTTTGGCTCAGGCATATATTTTCTCATAGCCTTCTCTATAAGAAAGCTGGAAAGAAACGCCCAAAGTGATGGAAGGATTATTATGGTTAGAATTGGAACATAATAGATATATAGATATACAAGAAAGCCTGAAGTCAGAAGAAGAAAAACCGTATAACCTATATTTTTAACAGCCATAACGAAGGCCAGTTCTATACTTTCTTTAACAGATATACTGAACCTTGAAACGATGGGGAACAGGTAGATAAGTACCGCCACCGTAATGATCGCAATAACTGTATATATTCGCATTAAAAAGCTTCCCTGAGTATTTTTCATGGAAATCGCTATATAGATAAGTCTCGCCAGAGCTGATCCCCACACCAGCACTATAATTGTGATCAGTGTGGCATTCCTAAAATTCCTTTTGAAAGCTTTAAAAAATTCTTTAGCAGGAGAACTCCTGTCTCTTCGTATATTTTTAACTACCCCGCAGTAAAGTGCACTGGAGGCAGCGCCCATGGTAAAAACCGGAAGACTGCATAAAAACCATAAGAAGCTGAGGATTATAAGTTCCCCTGTCTTTGTCAGAAATGTCATAGCCGGGCCTTCTGAATCAAAAAACCTCTTCTGTTCCTTTTTTCTGTTTTCTTCCGGATTTCCAGTCATTTATATCTCCGTTTCAAAATGCTAAAGCAGATTCCGGCCGGGAGTTAAACATTTCCGCGCAAGTTTACTTAAACTCATATTTATCTCTCTCAAATTTTATTTAGCTAAATTTTTCGACCGGAATCTTGTTTAAGATAAAGTATTTTAAAGGAGAGTTAATTTATCTATGGTTAAATATACCATATACCTATATATAATACAATAATTTTTTAGCATTTTTTACATTATTTTGTTTAATTTTTGATTAAATACTATTTTGATAATTAAGTAGTTTTACTTAAATTATTATTGTATTTTACTTAAATATTCACATTATCAAATTTATCTTTATTATTTCATTTATTAAATATTATGATGTGGGTGTCAAAAGTACCTTTTGACACCATATGACATACGGATTGCTCCATTTTCTACGAAAATTCTCGCAATCCTTGAAACATTCGGAATCCGCTTGTTTTCTACGAAAACAGCT
>CADBMW010000020.1 GCA_902795855.1 uncultured Lachnospiraceae bacterium | reverse complement strand
TGACCACCAGGTTCATCTCACTAAGATCTCCCTCTATATCAGGTTGTTCCGCCCCTGCCCTGAGTTCTTCCTCATTATAAAAATAAACGGCACAGTTCTGGTGCTTATGCAGCATTTCCACTACTCTGTCAAGATATAAAACATAATCATCCGGATGTGCAGCAAAAAACACCCTGGACTTACCGCGGGGATCACTGTTGCCTCTGGTTCTGTGATCTATCTTCATACCTGTTCCTCCGTCCTCATATACTATCAGCAACTCTTCATCGTCCGGTTAAATACTCTTTAATATCTCCACTATCTTATCCTCCAGCTTTAAAGAATCCTTGGCCTTCTCTTCCGGCGACAGTTCATCGAATAACACCAGATCATTATGTACTTTTGCCAGATTCCTTATCTTTTTATCAATCTTTCCGTCTGCATCAAGAAGAGCTGCATCGGCTTTTACAAATCCCAGGGTGCGCGTATACATATTCCACCGCATATGCTCATATATCTTCCATATTTCATCTCTTGATGTCAGCTCATAATCCTTACCGTAAAACTTATCAATGATATCTGCTTTGTATTTAAAGCTGAGAGTCCTGGCATAAACAGAATGCCGGTTATACTCGTTGTTGCAGTATGAAACCCAGGTCTTATCGGGATTTTCCGCAAGAGGATATCGCACCTCATGTATAGCGATAGTCGCCCTTTCAATATCCGACATGGTCAGCGCATCGTAGCTGTATACACCTTCTCTGTCACCGCACAGATCCATACCCTCCAGAATATTGTTATTCCATTTTTCGCTGACCTGTTTATCCTCAATGTTTACCTGAAGGATATACTTACCGTTTCTTTTTTTTCTGTAGCCTATGGCATTTATCCTCATACCCACATTTATATCTTGCAGATCATCTCCTGTATTGACAAATGCAAATGTAAAGTCAGCATATTCCCGTTCTATAAGCTCATCTAATTCTGAAGAGTCATAGGGGATCTTCTCTTCGTAACGCAGACTGTATAATGAATCCCCTACCCTATCACAGCCATCACCAATCTCGGGCATTTTCTGTCTTAAGGCGTTTCGTCCTTCAGCTTCGTCTATAACCAGAACTGACAGCCTGTAACCGGGCATTTGTGATAAATGCAGTACAGCTTTAAGCATCTCGAGATTTCTGTCATTCATACCCACAATAAGCACTTTGATCTCTTTTATGCCATCTCCGTTATCAGTTGCATTTTCGAATATCGAGTTTTTAAGGAGATCATTATAAGCAAAATTTTCCTCTGTACGCACAAAATTCACTGCCACTTTATTATTATCCAGCCCTGCTCTCCTGACATAATCATCATACAGACTCCATGGCGTTTCTGATATCTCCGTATATATCCTTATCTGGGTTTCCTGCGTTCCATCAGCATTTATATTTTCAGCATCAGCGTTAAAGATATCCAGAGCTTTCAGTATGCCGCTCAACGACTCCAGCCTGTCCAGATTTTCTATCTCCGTTTCTCCGAATATAAAAACCTCAGCCGTATCTGACTTACTTAAAAGCCTTTTCATAAGATCAGCATCAGGTTCATCTGTGTATATGCCGCCGACCTCTTTTATTTTTTTCTTAATATCATCATGCACCTCTTTGGGAACATATGCAAATATTAAGTTTCTTTTTTTTCTGTCTTCTTCAGGAAGGCTGTGTGCTATGGAAAAAGTCTTCTCATTTGCCCCAAACATGATATAATTCTTCTGTTTTGGTACAAAATAAAGCTTCATACCCTGTACCAGATTTGTCAGCAGGCGTATGATCACACCGGCGATCATGACAAGCATGAATATATTAGTCACCACGACCAGTATGGAATAGATATTTGAAAACACCTCGTTTTCTATTATGTCAAGCCTTGTATAGCCATCGCCGTAATAAATATTCAGAGACCTTAAAAGAGCCGTAAATATTCCCTCAAACACCTTTAATACCGTCAGGTTTCCGGGAATAACATTTATGATAAACTCCGGCAGATATAATATCCAGCATGCAAAAAACTCGATCAATGCCGTTTTTATAAGATATTCCTCTGTCTTGCTCTTTTTGGTCAAAATATATACCAAGCCGAAAACAAACAAAGAAAGACCTGCCGCAAAGGTTATGATCCAAAAAATAATAGACATAAAACCCTCCTGCCATTATTTTGCAACATTACTGTAACACGGTAAAACTTAATGTTTTTTATTTTTTTTTCTTAATATCAT
>CADBMW010000019.1 GCA_902795855.1 uncultured Lachnospiraceae bacterium | reverse complement strand
GGAGGAAATAAAAATGAGTTTGACTTACGAAAAACTTGAGAACAACATGGCTGAGCTGACTATCACTGTACCTGCTGAGGATTTCAAAAAGGCTTGTGTAGAGGTTTATAACAGAAGTAAAAATAAGTTTCAGTTCGATGGTTTCCGTAAAGGAAAGGTACCTATGGCATTTATAGAGAAGACATATGGTCCTGCTGTATTTTACGAAGATGCTGCAAATGATCTTATAAACAAGACTTATTTTGAGGAAATAAAGGATGTTGATCTTGATATAGTTTCAAATCCAGAGATTTCAGTAAGCCAGATTGAAAAGGGTAAGGATTTCATCTACAAGGCTAAGGTTGCAGTTAAGCCACCTGTAGAGCTTGGTGATTATGATGCTATCGAGATCGAAAAGGTAGATGAGACAGTTACAGATGAAGATGTAGAGAAAGAAATCGAGAGAAAGCTTAAAGAGAACTCTACAAAGCAGGATGTTACAGACAGAGCTGCTAAGGACGGAGATGAGACAACTATCAACTTCGAGGGCTTCGTTGACGGAGTAGCATTCGAAGGTGGTAAGGGTGAGAAATATCCTCTTACACTTGGTTCAGGTTCATTCATCCCAGGATTTGAGGATCAGATAGTTGGCCACAATGTTGGTGAAAGCTTTGATGTAAATGTTACTTTCCCTGAGCAGTATCAGGCTGAAGATCTTGCTGGTAAGGATGCTGTATTCAAGGTAGACCTTCTTGGAATCAAGGAAACAGTTCTTCCTGAGCTTGATGATGAATATGTTTCAGATACTTCTGACTTTGAAACAGTTGATGAATTCAAGGCTGACGTAAGAAAGACACTTGAAGAGAGAAAGAAGGAAAGTGCTAAGAGACAGAGAGAAGAGGCTGCAGTTGAGAAGCTTGTTGAGCTTTCAACTATGGAGCTTCCTGAGCCAATGATCAGATATCAGCAGGAGAAGATGGTAGAGAACTTTGGTCAGCAGCTTATGTACCAGGGTATGAATCTTGAGCAGTATCTTAACATGACAGCTCAGACAAAGGATGACATGCTTGATCAGGTTAAGCCTGAGGCTGAGAAGCAGATCAAGAAGAGCCTTGTAGTAGAAGCTGTTGCAAATAAGGAAGGCTTCGAAGTTACAGATGAGGACAAGGAAGCAGAGCTTGAGAATCTGTCAAAGCAGTATCAGATGGATATAGAAAAGGTTAAGGAAATAATGGGTGAGGAGCAGATGGAAGCTCTTGCACTTGATGTCAAAATGAAGAAGGCTGTCGAGTTTATCGTTTCAAAAGCTAAGGAGGTTTAGGATGGCACTGGTACCTACAGTCATTGAGACTACCAACAGAGGTGAAAGAGCATACGACATATATTCAAGACTTCTCAAGGAGAGAATCATATTTCTTGGAGATGAGGTAAATGATGTTACCGCTAGTCTTACTGTTGCACAGCTTCTGTTTCTTGAATCAGAGGATTCAAATAAAGATATAAATCTTTATATCAACAGTCCGGGTGGTTCTGTTACTGCCGGTATGGCAATATATGATACTATGAATTACATTAAGTGTGATGTATCAACTATCTGTGTAGGTATGGCAGCTTCTATGGGAGCATTCCTTCTTTCAGGAGGAGCAAAGGGTAAAAGATTTGCGCTTCCTAATTCAGAGATAATGATCCATCAGCCACTTGGTGGAACACAGGGTCAGGCTACAGATATGGAGATTGATGTAAAGCATATGCTCCGCATCAAGGAAAATCTTATAAATATCATGGCCGAAAACTGTGGAAAAGATTATGAGACCGTTTATGCCGATTGTGAAAGAAATAATTGGATGACAGCCCAGCAGGCACTTGAGTATGGACTTATAGATAAGGTTGTAGAAAATAGAAAATAAAGGAGACCATAATGGCAGGTCGTAAGGAAGAAAAACTCCTTACATGTTCATTCTGTGGCAAGAATCAGGATCAGGTCAGAAAACTTATAGCAGGACCGAGTGTTTATATCTGTGATGACTGCGTACAGATTTGTAAGGATATAATAGATGATGAGCTGGGGAATCTTGAAACTCCTGATGGAGACTTAAGCCTTCCAAAGCCAAAGGAAATCAAGGAATTTCTTGATGAATATGTTATAGGTCAGGAACTGGCTAAGAAATCCCTTGCCGTTGCTGTTTATAATCATTATAAGAGAGTAATAGCTGGTAAGAGCTTCGATGTTGAACTTCAGAAGAGTAATATTCTTCTTATTGGTCCAACAGGTTCAGGTAAAACATATCTTGCACAGACTCTTGCTAAGATGCTAAATGTGCCATTTGCTATAGCAGATGCCACAACTCTTACAGAGGCAGGTTATGTAGGTGAGGATGTTGAAAATATCCTTCTTAAGCTTATACAGGCTGCTGATTATGATATAGAAAGAGCAGAAAAGGGTATCATCTATATTGACGAGATAGATAAGATATCAAAGAAGTCCGAAAATGTTTCCATCACCAGAGATGTTTCAGGTGAAGGTGTTCAGCAGGCACTTCTTAAGATCGTTGAGGGAACTATTGCTTCAGTACCTCCTCAGGGTGGAAGAAAGCATCCTCAGCAGGAGTTTATAGAAATAGATACTTCAAATATTCTGTTTATCTGCGGTGGTGCCTTTGACGGACTTGAAAAGGTTATAGAGAATCGTATCGGAAAGAAATCCATTGGATTTAATGCTGATATACAGGGCAAGAATAATGGACTCTTTGAATCTGAGATACTCAGACAGGTACAGCCACAGGATCTTGTAAAATTCGGTATCATTCCTGAGTTTGTTGGACGTGTTCCTGTAGTTGTAACTCTGGATCAGCTGGATGAAGAGGCTCTTATAAGCATTCTTACAGTTCCAAAGTCATCTATCGTAAAGCAGTATAAGAAGCTTTTCGAATATGACAACGTTGAACTTGATTTTGAAGAGGATGCTCTCAGAGAGGTGGCTAAGGAAGCTATGGAAAGAGCAACCGGAGCCAGAGGACTCAGAGCTATTCTTGAGAAAGCTATGACTGATGTTATGTACGAGATACCATCAGACGAATCAATAAAGCATGTTATCATAACCAAGGGAACAGTTGCAGAGGGAGCTGAACCCGTTGTAGAGAGATAAATATGAAGATTAAAACTTCTGAACTTAAATGTGTATGCGGACCTACATCCAAATTTCCGGAATATGATCTTCCGGAGATTGCCTTTGCAGGCAGATCGAATGTAGGTAAGTCATCACTTATCAATTCACTTTTAAATCGTAAGAATCTTGCCAGGACTTCTTCAAGTCCCGGCAAGACTGTTACGATTAATTTTTATGATGTAAATAATGAGTTTACCCTGGTGGATCTTCCGGGCTATGGCTATGCCAAGGCCTCAGAAAAGGAAAGAATCAAATGGGGGAAGATGATAGAAAAGTATCTTGGTACCAGAGATAATCTGGTGGCAGTTATCCTCCTTGTGGATATACGTCATGCTCCAACAAAGGATGATGTAATGATGTATAACTATATAAAGGATTCCGGTTTTACTCCGGTGATAATTGCTACAAAGCTGGATAAAATAAAAAGAAGCATGAGAGATAAGCAGCTGAAACTGATCAGTGATACTCTGCATGCTGATAAAAAACAGATTATAATGCATTCCAGTGTGGACAAGACCGGAAGAGAAGAACTTCTGGATCTGATAGAAAATCAGTTTTTGGTATAAAGCTCATCCACCAGTGTCTGATAAACATCCGTACTTTTTGTGCGCCAGTTGTCACAGATTTGTCTGGCCATATCCTTTGTAGGAACATTTAGTTTTATTTCCACAAGCGTTTCGCGTTTTTCCCTGATTGCACATACTACAGTATAATCGCTATTTTCGTTCATACTGAAATCTGCATAGATTTCAGATTCATTTTTAAGATTTATTTTTTCTGCCTTGAAATAATCACGAATTTCCTGTTTAATAGTATTTGAAATTCTATTTTCAAAATAGAGCAGAGCTTCCTCACCCTGGCTGGTGATCTGGTAATGCTGGGTATTACGTATGGTGCTTACCGAGATAAAGTTCTTATCTATTAATTCACTTAGAGACTCGTGTATATTAAAAAGAGTAGTATAATTCCTATCAACTATAAAATCTGTTATTTGCTTATTTGTAATTGTATACTCATCAGTTCTGTCAAGCATATATAGAATTATAAGCTTGTAAAGCATTAGATTTTCCATATTCACTCCAAAAAAGTTTTTATAGGGTAATGAATAAGATAAAACAATTATCCTGCATTTGCAAGTTATAATGTTTAAAAAGTATAAAATATACTTTAAATATATAAATAAAGATATAAAATTGATGTAAAAGTGAGGTTTTTATGGATTATAACAAAATGAAAATTGCCGAATTAAGAGAAGAGGCAGAAAAACTTGGTCTCAGAAATATCAGCGGACTGAAGAAAAAGGAGCTGGTACAGCTGCTTACAGATGTTAGCAAACTCCATTCTGGAGATACTGTGTCAGAGGAAAAAAATGACAATGATGCTAAATCTGGTTCAAAATCAGTAAAGAAAACTAATTCAAAGACTACTGCTAAGGCTAAGAAAAGTCAGAATACAAAACCTAAAAAAAGTCAAGAGGTTAAATCAGAGGAAAAGACTGAGGCAAAGCCTGAAGTAAAGCCAGAATCAAATTCTGATTCAAATTCTGATTCAAATGCTGAGGCTAAAGCGG
>CADBMW010000018.1 GCA_902795855.1 uncultured Lachnospiraceae bacterium | reverse complement strand
GTAGGCTTCTTCTTAAGAGAGTTGTAGCTTCTCTGAAGTGCAGGTGCTGTAGACTTCTTAACAGCGTCCTGTCTTCCCTTTCTGACTAACTGGTTAAATGTTGGCATGTTTTCACCTCCGTTCTTTTAATATTTCTTCCCAAATCCTTTTGGATAAGGGTGTGCACTTAACCAAAGCACACAAAGATAGGCGTGTTTTTACGCACGCCTATCCATTATACATATCCAATATTCTAATGTCAATGTCTTTTTTACTCTGATAGATAAGAAATCACTCCGGTGTATCAAGCTCCCCATTCATAAACCTCACAACTCTGTCTGCAATCTCAGGATCCTCTATAGGAGCAGGCTGCCAGTTATTGAAGGTTCCTGTATGAACATAACATGGAATAAACTCTTCTTCCTTATCTGTAACCTGAAGGTCCTTGCCCTTTCCCTGAATATGAAGCTTATATTTATAGATAATAGTCCTGTTTGACTTGGGAGCTACATTTCCACCAAAGCAGAAATTACCCATGGAATAAACTATATCTACACCGTTATAGTTTTCCCTCTTTTCCAGAACATGGGGATGTGAACCCACCATCAGATCAGCACCTCTGTCCACATAGGCATGGCATTTCTCAATCACCCAGTCATAGATGAAAAATTCACCCTCGGCTCCGGCATGGAAAAATACAATCTGATAATCAGAATTCTTAACTGCCTCATCTAAAATGGTCATGTTATTTTCGAATTCAGTCTGATTAAAGAATTTAATAAATACAAAGGCTATGGTGAAACCGTCCTTCTCAAAATACTGTATCTTATCCCAGCTGCCCCACTGCACACCTGCAGCATCAAGAGCGGCCTTTGTATCCTCATAACCCTCTTCGCCATAATCAAGAGTATGGTTATTTGCCAGAGATACCATTTCTATATTGTTATCACTGAATACCTTTGCAAAAGATGTAGGAGCCTTGAACCAGTACTGAGGTCCCTCTTCCTTTTCATTCTTTTCACTGGCCTTATCCGTAAATGAATTCTCACAGTTTACAACAGTGAGATCATCCCCTTCAAAATACTGAACCACCTTTTCAAAGAAATATGAAGTAGGATAATTCTGACTATACCATCTCATGTTTCCTTCTGACTGATCATCCTGCTCACTGGCCATACAACAGTCACCGGCAAAGGTCAGATTTATCTCAAAATCCTTTTTCCTGTCATCATCAGCATCCGTAAGGCTGGCCATACTATCTCCGGAACTGGCCAGATCAGAGTTTAATCCAAAGTAATCACCGGTTGCAGATTTATCCGCTATACCGGATTCAGCACCCGACTCTGTCACCTCAGACTTGCTGAACTTATCCCAGAGCTTAACACCTACAAATGCAACCACGCCTATGATAGCTATGCTCACCATGGTCTTTATAATGATTTTCTGAATTTTAACTATCTTTCTTCGCTTGATCTTTTCACTGCTATTCGCAGCCCGCCGGTTCATTTCCTCCAGTATAATAGCCCTGTCTCTATCATTCATTTCGCTTTTTCCTTCTAAAAAGCGAGTCAAAGAGAAAACCGTCCCTTTGACTCACTTTGGTTTTTTATTCGGTTATATCTGAATCGGAGATATCTTCGATATCATCTGCCACTTCTTCAGTTTCTACTGATTCAGCAAGCTCGATATCTTCTTCAAATCCTTCTTCACTTTCTGTATCGATGAATTCGTCTGCATCATCAAACTCATATTCTTCATCTGCATCGATTTCACGTACATAGTCAGAATCAAGTCTTACAGAACGATATCTCTTCATACCTGTTCCTGCAGGGATCAGCTTACCGATAAGTACATTTTCCTTAAGTCCGATAAGTGGATCAATCTTGCCCTTGATTGCTGCATCAGTCAGAACACGTGTTGTCTCCTGGAATGATGCTGCAGAAAGGAATGAGTTAGTTGCAAGTGATGCCTTTGTGATACCAAGAAGTATACGGTTGGCAACGATTGGTCTGAGACCATCCTCTGCAAGTATTTCATTTACCTCATCTATATCAAGTACATCTGCAAGTGTACCTGGCAGATACTCAGAATCTCCTGCATCCTCTACACGAGTCTTCTTAAGCATCTGACGAACTATTATCTCGATATGCTTATCGTTAATCTCAACACCTTGTGAACGGTAAACCTTCTGAACCTCACGAAGCATGTAGTTCTGAACCGCTGAAACACCCTTGATCTTAAGGATATCGTGAGGATTTACTGAACCCTCTGTCAGCTCATCACCGGCCTGAATCTCTTCGCCATCCTGAACCTTGATACGTGATCCATAAGGTATGAGATATGCCTTTGTATCTCCTGTCTCAGCATTTGATACAACAACTTCACGCTTCTTCTTTGTATCTCTGATTTCAACCTTACCGGCGAAATCGGAAATGATTGCAAGTCCCTTAGGCTTACGTGCTTCGAAGATCTCCTCTACTCTAGGAAGACCCTGTGTGATATCGCCACCGGCAACACCACCTGAGTGGAAGGTTCTCATTGTAAGCTGTGTACC
>CADBMW010000017.1 GCA_902795855.1 uncultured Lachnospiraceae bacterium | reverse complement strand
CTTAAGTACGCTGTCCCATCCTGATGTATCAGCTGCTGAAAGAAGCAGATAATCAACACCATCCTGGATGAACTTCTGAGCTGCTGTGATCTGCTCATCATTCTTTAAGCTGTAAGCGAATGAAGCATCATATCCATTCTCTGCTGAGAACATTTCCTTCAGATCCTTATCATTTGCTGTACGATATCCAGACTCATTAGGATCGTTGTTGATGATACCAACCTTTATTGTATCACCACTGGATGCTTCAGTTGCTCCTGTGTCTGTGCCTGAACTTGATGTATCAGCACTTCCACTACCACATGCTACAAGGCTGAGAGCCATAGTTGCAGCAACAACAGTTGCTAAGATTTTCTTTCCGAATTTCTTCATTAAAAAACCCTCCATTTCACTTTGTTTAGTTTTTTCTGTACAGGAAGCATCTTCCCGTACACACCGTTTACCTGATGATGAAAATATACCAAAGTTCGGAGGGTTTTAATACAGAATATCTTTTGAAAGTTTTTCAATATATTATTCTGTTTTTTTTATAGATATTTTGTTTTTATAATTTGTTATGATTTTTTATGATTTGTTGAATAATTTATTTTAATACTCTCTCCTGTTCATTATATCCTCAGTTAATATCGTGATCTCGCACTCGTCATCCCCTACTTTTACACTATTCACAGTATCGTCCAGGGCAAATGCGCTTTCCTTTACATATGTATATTTATTATACTCTTCGCCATTTTTAATTGCTTTTACTATTCCTTCTATCTCTTCCCCCTGAAGAGGATTACATTCCACATCCAGTGCAATCTTTCCATTCAGCACCTTGCTAAGTCCCGAATGGGCTGCATCAAATGAAATAATAAGAACTTCACCATTCTTAATATCTGTTCCTACTTTTTTACCCGCTTCCTCCAGGGCTTCTATGGCACCTATGGCCTCATTATCATTTTCGCAGTATACCACATTTATGTCACTATGCTGAGTCAGGAGATTACTCATAACCTCCTTCGCCTTGGTCTGGGTATAATCAGCCGGTACCTTTGCTATGAGGTTCCATCCATTTTTGCTGCTCGCCTCTACCAGACTGTTGGTTCGGCCAATCTGAGCTGTCGCTCCAAGGGTTCCCTGGATATCAACTATAACCAGTTCCTGAGGACTGATTCCTTTAGCCTCTGTGTAGCTCTTAAGCCATTCACATGCTATCTTTCCTTCTTTACTGAAATCAGATCCAACCCATGCCGTAACAAGAGATGTATCAGACACTTTAACCTGCCGATCCACAACAAGAACAGGTATTTCAGCATCCTTAGCCTCCTGTAGCACCGTATCCCATCCGGTCTCCAGTACCGGGGCCAGTACTATACAGTCTACCTCCTGCTGTATAAACTTTCTTATTGCAAGAAACTGTTTATCCTGTTTCTGCTGAGCATCATCAAACATCAGTTCGAAGCCATTTTGTCTTGTCAGACTGCTTTTTATAGATTCAGTATTTGCAACACGCCAGTCGGACTCTGCTCCCAGCTGGGAAAAGCCCACAGTTATAATTTCCTGCTTTGTAGAATGTACTTCTCCCGTGTTTTTTTCACCCTCTGACCTTGTTTTGCAGCCCGCTAGATTCAGCAACATAACAGATACCAGAATCAGTGATATGTATTTTTTTATACTTTTCTTAGTTTTCATATTTTGCTCTATTAATGTCAGGTCTTAGGTATAAGAACCGTAACTATTGTTCCTTCGTTATATTTACTCTCTACTGTCACGCCGTAATCCGGTCCGTACATCATTTCGATACGTTTCTCAACATTTGCCATACCAAAACCGCTTCCGCTTTTATTTTTATCACTGTTGTCCAGCTCTATCTTACCTGAGATGTAGTCTCTAAACTTTGTAAGCTCTTCCTCCTTCATCCCTATACCATTATCGCGGACTCTGAAGATTATATCATCTCCCTGGAAATCTCCTTCAACAGTGATCTTTCCTCCACCTCGTTTATTCTTTATTCCGTGGTAGATTGCATTTTCAACTATAGGCTGAAGAGTCAGCTTCTGTATATGATATTCCAGAATGTCTTCATTCATATCTATCTCATAATCCAGAATGTCCTGATATCTGAACCTCTGTATTTCAAGATAATTCTTAACATGTTCTCTCTCATTTTTAATGGTGATTATACTTTCGCCTTTGCTAAGAGATATACGGAAGAAGCTGGATAATTCCTGAATGATCTGGATGGCCTTTTGATTTTCGCCGGCCTCTGTCATCCATATTATTGCATCCAATGTGTTATAAAGGAAATGTGGATTAATCTGTTCCTGAAGAAGTCTCAGTTCTGCATCCTTTGCAATTTCCTGTTCCCGATGAATATCATCAACCAGAATTTTTATCTCCTTAACCATACTGTTAAAGCTTTCTGCCAGTTTTTTCATTTCATCATTTCTGTCAGTATGGTAGGAAACTGTAAAGTCACCACTTGCAAATTTTTCAGTCATGGTAACAAGATCCGTTATAGGTTCAGTTATTCTTTGGGATAGTCTTCTGGAAAGGAAATAAATAACAATAAGAATTATGATAAGTCCAAGAACCATTATTCTGATAGTTGTAAGAAGACTTGCTGCTACCTCCCGTCTGAGCAGCTCCATATTATGGGATTCATCATATATATATTTTTGAATATCTTCCTGAACAAGGGATGTAAGGGTACGGATATTCATATCCAGCATTTCCATATTTTCATCGTAATGGCCGCCTTCTTCCACATTGACCAGGATATCATCTACTCTTTCATCAAGTATTCCCAGAAGATTGATCAGTGCATCCAGATCCGACTGGACATTTTCCTCTGTGGAATTTTTACGCAGTTCTTCAAAATGATGAGTCGCATCAACTATTAATGCTTTTGGATCATCACCTTCAAGTTTCTCCTGAGCATTTGTCCAGTTGGCAGAACCTGTTATGATTCTGTACATCATTTCGTCCATGGACTCACGGAAGCTCATATTATATTCATTTGCACTTGTTATATTACGAACCAGCAGATCGTATTCCTGGTAGAAGCCATACAGACGAATAATCGCTATACTGAAGAGAACAATCAGAGGAATAACACATATCCATATATATTTGATCAGTTTAGATTGTATCCTACTGCTTCTTTTTCTTACCCTTTTCAATCAATTTTCCCCTATGTATTCTTCTTATTCCTACGATATTCTTTAGGAGACATTCCTACAGTTTTTTTGAAAATATAACTAAAATAGTGCGGATCCTTATATCCGACTTCAAATCCAATCTCTGAAGTCTTCATTGAAGTACATAACAGAAGATCCTTTGCACTGGTCATTCGAACCTTTGTCAGGAAATCAATAAATGTTTCTCCCGTTTCCTTTCTGAATATAGCACTGAAGTGATTGGAGCTTACATTCACATGATGAGAAACGGATTGAAGTGACATCTCCTCATTTTGATAGTTTTCCTGTATATAAATCTTTGCTCTCTCTATGATTTCAGTATACTTTTTGCCTGAAACCTGATCTCTGTATTCAATAAGCGTCCTCAGTAATAGTTTAATATATTCCTTTGCAGAATCAGATGAATCAACATATTTTACCGGTTCCTTAAGGTCTCCCAGGATTTCAGACGCCTTTTCCTTACTGACACCCATATTATCTAAAAATGCCATTCCACTGATCAGCGCTTCTACAAGAACATATTGACGGAACATCATAGAGTCCATAGCATCTTCACCAAGACTCTTGAAATAGTCATCCACCAGATCATTAACTTCAGATACACTACCATTTCTAAGGAAATGATATATGGTCTTCTGAGAAACCATACTTATATCTATACCGGTTATATTCAGATTATTTATGTCCAGATTAGCTAAATCGATTTCTTTATTTTTTTCCTGTTTTTCAGCAACTATATTCTCACGAATCTTCTCTCTTTGTTTTAAGAGTGAACTGCCTTCGCCTACAAAGATAGTGCTTTCATCCAGCATATATCTTTCTGCAAACTTACGGCTGGCATCCCTGTAGGATGAATTAACATCACGAATTCTCTCAACGGGTTTTCCGGCAGCTATAAAGTAGATATAATCTTCATAAGACATCATTATATCTCTTATATTAT
>CADBMW010000016.1 GCA_902795855.1 uncultured Lachnospiraceae bacterium | reverse complement strand
TTGCATTGGGATATGAAGCTACATCGTCTATCACTATTAAGGGCGGTGTTGATATTACTATGAACAACGTTGAGTATACTGCACTTACTGCCGCAAAAGATATTACTATTGAGGACAGCTCTCTTACTGCAACTACAACGAGTGACTACGGCAATGGCATTGATTTGTTTAATGGAAAATTAAAAATAATTAATAGTACCGTGAATTTAACTGCCAAGAACAATGTCATCTATTTAGGTAATAGTGGTGGAGATGATCTGGGGGTATGGATATCTGGAAGTACAGTTAAACTTAATGTCACCGGTACAGGAACCTATGAAAAAGATGGTACTCAAGATGGATATGGTATATTTATTCAGTATTATTATAATCATGAGACTGACGAAAGAGATAATACCAAAACAAATGGTGAAATCAGAATTGGCGAAAGTACAGTGGATATAAATTCCTGGAATGGGGCAACTAATCCTTATGCATCCAATGTTATATACGGAACTGGTCTAAGTATTACAGGAGGTACATCTATTACTGATCCTGGTAATGTAATCATAACTGTAACCGGTAAAATGCCGACAGATGGTGGTTCTACTCCAACACCAACTCCTGGTGGTGATTCTGGTTCTGGCGGTGGTGGTAGTGCTGGAGGAAATGGAAATGCAGCAGTTACACCAACACCTACACCAACACCTGCACAGACTCCTGACAGAGCTAAACAGATGGGTGAGGACGGAACACCTCTTGGAAAGGGTGCTTCATTTGAGGCTGCAGACAGCTTCATTACTAACTATGATTCTGAAAATGATCCTGCAGGAACTACATATAGTGTCCTTCAGGCAAAGGCTCTCAAGACAACTAAGGATTCTGTAAAGGTTACCTGGAAGAAGGCTCCCGGAGCAGTTAAATATTATGTTTATGCAAGCAAGTGTGGAAAGACTCTTAAGCCTAAGCAGATCAGTTCAACCACAGGAACTTCTTATACACTTAAAAAGCTTGACGGAAAGAAGATAAGCAAGGGTACATATTACAAATTCGTTATCATAGCTGTTGATTCTAAAAATGATGTAGTTTCTTCTTCAAAGACTGTTCATGCAGCAACCATGGGCGGTAAGGTTGGAAATACCAAGAAGTTTACTACTAAGGCTAAGAAGGATAAAGTAACTCTAAAGGCTAAGAAGAGCTTTAAGCTTAAGGCTAAACAGGTGGCTGAAAAGAAGAAGCTTAAGATCAAGAATCACAGACCTGTTAAGTATGAAAGTACAAATACCGCAATTGCTACTGTAAATGCCAAGGGAGAAATCAAGGGCGTTGGTAAGGGCAAATGTGAAGTATATGTATATGCTCAGAATGGTGTGAGCAAGAAGATAAATGTTAATGTAAAATAGCCGGTATATTTGTTTTATGATTGAATAAAACTGTGAATAAAAGAGAATGTGTCAATCTATTATCTGTAAAGATAAGAGGTTGGCACATTTTTTTGCTTTAAGAAGTTTTGCAGAATTTTTTATTAATTCCAGCTTGACAGAATATATCGGCAGGTGATATATTGGTATCACGATATAACGGCAGACGATATATCGATAGCTGAACTATGACTTGAAAAGGAGATGAGCAAATGAGCAGTAAGATTTCTGAAAAAGACCTGCCATTAACAGAAGCGGTGTTTTATATTATGCTGGCACTGAGACATCCAAATCACGGATATGGCATCATTCAGGAGGTCAGTGAAATGACAAAACAGAGAGTGGTGCTGGGAGCGGGGACGCTCTACGGAGCAATCCAGACCCTGGAGAAAAAAGGATGGATTAGCATTTACAAGGAAGATGCGGGATCAAGAAAAAAGAAGGAATATCTGATAACTGATCTTGGACGGGAAGTTTTTATGGCAGAACGAGAGAGGATAGCGGAACTTTTAGCAAACGCTGAACTTATAAATCAGGAGGGGTAGTCATGTTAAAATATAGATTATTTTATGATAAAGATAAAGAGATAGAGTGGCTGAATGAAATGTCAATGGAAGGCTATGCCATGACATCATTCTTTGCAGGATTTTACAACTTTGTTCCCTGCGAAAAGGGAGAGTGGCAGTATCAGGTTGATATCGGAAATGGTTTCTTTGGAATCAACAAAGATTATGCTGATTTTATGAGGGAGATGGATATTGAAATCGTGGAAACCTGGGGACCATGGGTAACCCTTCGACGTAAAACCCAGGAAGGCGAGTTTGAGCTTTACTCCGATGTGGATAGTCGAATCTCACAATACAAAAAGATTTTGCTCTTATTTAAGATTGTTGTTATAGTAGAGATGCTAGGATTAATTTATGAAATATATGCAGGTATCAAAGGAGTAAATTTTGCGTGGGCCTTTGTTTTGATCATAACAGCTTTTGTATGTGTTTTCCTCAATATGATCTTCAGAACTAAGACTACCATAGCAAAACTAATGGAGCAAAAGGGTGAGGTACCGAAGAGTGTAAGTAATAGAAATGTTTCCGGTATTCTTCCCGCAGGACTTTTAATTAATTCTTTCAATCTTCTTGCAGGAGAAAGACTTCCCGTACCTGTAAGATACCTGCTGCTTGGTATTGGCGTCAGTATGATTCTCTACGGTTCAGTACTTACAGTCAGGAATCGGGGGGAGTAGTAACAGGAGGCTGTAAATGGCATTTAAAATTGTCCGTAATGACATCACAAAAATGAATACAGAGGCCATAGTGAATACTGCGAATGATCAACCTACGGTGGGAACCGGGTGTGACAGTGCAGTTTATAAGGCCGCAGGTTTTGAGGAGCTTCTGTCATATAGGAAAGAGAACATTGGATTTGTTCCGGAGGGAAATGCTTTCATAACTCCGGGCTTCAATCTGCCGGCTAAATACATCATCCATGCGGTGAGTCCACTCTATCTGAACGGCAATGAGGGAGAGGAAGAAAAACTCCGTTCCTGCTACAGGAAGAGTCTGGAGCTGGCAAAGGAGCATAAAGTCCGGTCCATAGCATTTCCACTGATCTCCACAGGCGGCTTTGGCTATCCCAAAGAAGAGGGGATGCGTATAGCTGTTGATGAGATAAATGCGTTCCTTCTGAAAAATGATATGGATATTTATCTTGTGGTGTTTGGTGATCAGGATAAAACCATCGGCAAGAGGATATATCCTGATCTGGAAGAGTATATCGACCAGAACTATGTGGAAGATAAGTATGATGAGGAATATGGTAAGTGGTTTTCCGAATCAATGCGTCTTGATACAGATCAAATGCCTGGATATTCTTCTGACAAGCGGATGGCAAATAGAAGGCTGCGTAGACCGGATGGAGTCTTTGGGGCTAGTTCACTTCCTAGATCAATATTTAAGCAGGATAAGAAGTCAGCTCCAAGGTATGAAGAACCTGGGGTAAGTATGAATGTCGCCAAGGCACCTTCGAAAGGCGACGCAATTGATGATACATTAGAATTTGCAGAAGATACTTCAGAAGAAACGGCAGCAGGAGAATATTTTGACTTTGACGAACTTCACGAAAGTGAACTTCAGAAGCGGATGAGTCATATTTCTGATACATTTTCCCAGTATCTGCTGTTTATGATTCAGGATAAAAAAATGGAGAATGCGGAGGTTTATAAGAGGGCAATTGTCGATAAGAAGACCTTCTCTAAGATAAAAAATAATCCGCAGTACCATCCTCAGAAGCTTACGGCCTTATGCCTTTGCATAGGTGCGAAGCTGAACCTGGATGAGTCCAAGGATCTTCTTGCAAGAGCGGGATACGCGCTGTCGCCATGTGACAAAACGGATATCATTTTTTCGTATTTTATAGAGAATGAAATCTATGATATGATCGAGCTGGATATTCAGCTGGAAGAGCACGGCCTGCCTTGTATTATTTCATAGTTTTAAAGGTCGCTTTGTGAGAGACCTGTTTTAAAAATAAATTTCGTATAATGAGCTCAACAAAACAAAACACCCGAAAGGGTGGCAAATAGAAGGAGGGTATCATTATGCGTAAAGGATTAACAGAGGTGGTTTTCATACTGGATAGAAGCGGTTCTATGAGCGGCTTGGAAGCGGATACTATAGGCGGATTCAATTCCATGATCGAGAAGCAGAAGAAGGAAGAGGGAGAGGCTTATATCTCCACAGTGCTCTTTGATGACGAAACCGATGTGCTCTATGACAGGGTTCCTGTAAACAAGGTTGAGCCAATGAATGATAATCAATATTTTGTAAGAGGCTGCACAGCTCTGCTGGATGCAATCGGAGGCGCAATCCACCATATTGCAAATGTTCATAAGTATGCTAGAGAAGAGGACAGACCGGAGAAGACACTTTTTATCATTACTACAGACGGCATGGAGAACTCCAGCAAAATCTATGACTACAAAAAGGTCAAGAAAATGGTTGAGAAGGAAAAGGAAAAGTATGGATGGGAATTCCTGTTCCTGGGAGCTAACATGGACGCCATCAGTGTAGCCGGAAGATTTGGAATCAGCGCTGATAGAGCAATCAATTATGAGTGCGACAGTGTGGGTACTGCACTAAATTACAGGGTTCTCGCTGACACTGTATCAGCAGTTAGAAAATCCAAAAACAGGAAAGAAATGGCAATGATGATGGCTGAATGCTGTGCTCCAATCAGAGAGGATTACGAGAAGAGACATAGGGGCAGAAAACATGGGTAAGAATCCATTCGCGACATGTAAATGACATTTTACACCAGAATCTTAACTTTTTGATAAGATTGATGTATTATTTGTTTCAGATAAAACAAAGCGAAATGATCGCAGACAAGTGGAGGATATGAAAATGAATAATACAAAAAATGAAAATCAGAAAAGTGAGAAAGAGAAAAAGAACGTAAAGACATGCGCGATACTTTATCCTATAACATCATTTTTGTGGTTCTTGGTAGCTGGACTGAATTTATATACTACAGTTTCTGCGGGAAAACCGATTAGCTGGCTCTTCTGGACTCAGATAGCCGTTGCAGTAGTGTTCGGCTGCATCGCTATAGATTACATTATCAAATATCGTAAGCAGAAGAAGGAAGACGAAGCTGAAGTTAAGGTGATTGGATAAAAGGAACGAGGAGAAAAAGTAATGGCAGAGTCAATGAAAGATTATGAAAAAATGCTGGAAGAGTCATACAGTCTTATGGGAGATGGGGTACATGATACAGACACTCTCTTGGCATGGAGAAAAGCAGAGGAGCTGATGGAGTCACAGGAAAACATAACTGTAACAGTCAGTGAAGTGGTTAAGGGCGGAGTGGTAGCCGATTTTGAAGGAATAAGAGCATTCATTCCTATTTCCAAGCTGTCACTTGAAAGAATAGATGACTGCAATCCATTTCTGTATCAGGAAATTGAAGTCAGAGTTTTTGAAGCGGATATGGATAATGATAAGCTGATACTCTCTGCAAAGGAAATACTTAAAGAAAGAAAAGAACTCGCAAAAAAGAAGAAGCTGTCAGACGTAAAAGTGGGACAGGTATATAAGGGCGTAGTTGAAAGCCTTAAAGAGTATGGAGCATTTGTAGATATCGGAGATGACCTGTCCGGACTGGTACATATTTCTCAGATCTCGCATAAAAGAATAAAGCATCCCGGTGTGGTACTTAAGGAAGGCCAGGAAGTGGATGTGAAGGTAATAGATATTAAAGATGGCAAGATATCTCTTTCAATAAAGGCGCTGCTTGATAATCCTGAAGAGGCAGTTGCTGAGGATGAAGAGATAATCCTTCCTCAGTCAGAATCAATCGGAACATCATTAGGGGATATACTAAATGGCCTGAAACTTGATTAAATCAAAAAGGACGGTTTTCTCTGACTCGCTCATGCGGAGTGAGTCAAGGAGAACCGTCCTTTTTTTAATTAAATTTTCACATTAACTTAAGGAAAAACAATTCTCAGGGAGCGCCTTTTCCGGCGCGAGTCGAGATTTAGTTTTTCCTCTCTTTAGAATCCTTTTACGGTGAAGACGAGTACTTCGTCTGCGGATTTGTCCGGGCGCTTGTCAACCATTACGGTGTAAAGTGTTCCGTCGTCGGCAAGGCAGCTTCCTGCAAACCATGGATAGCTTGTTGAGAAGAGTGCGTCGTCCTCGATTCTTCCGAGATATTTTCCATCCTTTGACCAGAATGAAACTGTACGCATGTTTCCGTCCATACCCATGAATCCGTTGGATGTTTCAGCAAGATATGTGATACTTCCAAGGCCGATGCTTTCGTCATCAGCGTGAAGCTCCTGCTGGAATGTACCGGATGTGTCATATACAAATACTGTGTGTCCGTCTTCGCCTTCCTTAGGTGAACCACATACGAAGATGTGATCGTTGCTAACTGTGATGTCTGATATTATGTCAACTTCTGGGAATGACATATCAGTTGTTGTTGCTGAACCATCAGCAATCTCAACCTTGAAGCATTCCTCACCTGAAGTGAAGTAAGATATACCAAATGTGCCGGATGGGCTCATTGCTACATATTTGATATTATTATCTTCATATGTATTTACAGCTTTTCCATCCTCCCACTCGATAAGAGGTGAACCGAAGTTTGACAGATAAATCTTTCCATCGTTGGTTACATCCATATTTGTGTAATCATTATCCAGATCATATTCCTTATCAAGCTTAAGCTTTGTACCATCTACAGTATAAGCTCTCATCTTGTTTTCGTTCAGAAGATATACCTTTCCATCTTTATAAGCAATCTGATGGTTAAATGTCTCATGTGTTACCAGTGGCTCCTCAAGCTTAAGCTGCTGAGTTGATATTGTGTAGCTGTCGATTGTTGCGTCTGTTGCAGATGCATCAAATGGCTCGCCTTCCCAATACCATGGACCGTCTTCGTTACCAATGTCTGTGATTTTAAATGTTATTCCATCGAGAAGTGGCTGAACCTCTGATGCTTCTAAATCACCGGTAACCTTTATCTCAAAGGACTCATTTGCGCCTTCGTTACGGCCAAGATAATTTATATCATATCCTGTATCATTCTTTACAAACTCTGCGCCACCGATATCGATTCGGTCATAACCGCCCTCATCATATTCCTTCTCATCGAAGCCGTTCTGGTAAAGGCTCTCACGGAAACTATAAGGCTCGCCAATGGTTGCGTTGATATAAACCTTAACCTTGTAAGAATCCTCGTCATCAGGAATCTCGAATGAGACATTGCAGCCTTCCTCATCATCATAAACATCATCCTTATTATATGACCACACATCGGAGTCATAATTTACGGTGAACAGTTCTGTAGATAATCCTTCACCTGTTGCTTCAGTTGCGGTAGCATCTGAAACTGAGGAAGCTTCTGTGGCTGCCTCTGTTGTTGGTGCTTCTGTTTCAGTCTCCTCGGTCTTGTTTCCACATGCGCAAAGTGCAAGTGAAAGTGCAAGTGCCATGGATGCTGCATAAAGCTTTTTTCT
>CADBMW010000015.1 GCA_902795855.1 uncultured Lachnospiraceae bacterium | reverse complement strand
CTAAATGAGCAAATTAATATGCGATAACATATCAGAAATCATTT
Organism: uncultured Lachnospiraceae bacterium; assembly: GCA_902795855.1. Lineage (GTDB taxonomy): Bacteria > Bacillota > Clostridia > Lachnospirales > Lachnospiraceae > Eubacterium_Q. The sequence goes on along the minus strand of CADBMW010000015.1, from coordinate 5,550 downwards.
CTGATATTACAAATGATTATGAAAAAGGAAGACCAATAGATAAACAGGATATCTTCGGTACTCCTGACAGATATATCGTAAGAGATATAATAGATAAACTGAACAGGATAGTATATGCCGGTTATTATGTGGACAGAACCTACAAAATATATAATATAAATACTACTCTTGCAGCCCTTATTGAGGATGTATCCTATAATCTTAATAAGCAGATTGCTCTGGCTCTTCATTTTGATGAAAAGCTTCAGGGTAAGAGCGAGGAAGAGATTCAGTGCATAGCAGAGGATTATACTGTAAAATTCATGAAAAAGATTCCGGAGATAAGAGAGTATCTGGATACAGATATTGAAGCTCTCTATGTAGGAGATCCGGCAGCAGAATCCAAGGATGCCATTATCATAGCTTATCCGGGACTTTTTGCAATTTCGGTTCAGCGTTATGCTCATGTGCTTTATCAGCTGGGAGTTCCTATGCTTCCAAGAGTTATGACAGAGCATGCTCATTCAAGAACAGGAATTGATATAAATCCGGGAGCTACCATAGGAAAGTATTTCTTCATAGACCACGGTACCGGTGTGGTTGTAGGTGAAACTACTATAATAGGCGAGAATGTAAAGATATATCAGGGCGTTACCCTGGGTGCTCTTTCCACCAGAGGCGGAAGAGGACTTATAGATAAGAAGAGACATCCGACCATAGAAGATAATGTAACAATTTATTCAGGAGCCTCAATTCTGGGTGGAGATACAGTTATCGGAAAAGGCTCTGTTATAGGTGGTAATGTGTTCCTTACAAAATCAGTTCCTGCAGGTACCAAGGTTAATGTGGCAAATCAGGAGCTTCAGTTTGATGGCGAGGGATACAAAAAGGTAAATGAATCCGCAGATGATAAAGAATGGTTCTATATCATTTAATTTAAAGGAGAATATATGGCAGAGCAATTATATACAATACCTGTAAATGATGCATTTGAAGCTGACTGTGAATGTCCCTTATGTCTCATGGCTCGTGAACTGGAAAATAATGCCATAGAATTTACCATGGGTCCAAGCTATATGGAAGATGACAATAGAGAAGTGACAGACCGTCTGGGCTTTTGTCCAAAGCATATTAAGATGATGTATGCGGATAAGAATAAGCTGGGCGTGGCTCTTATGCTGAATACCCATATGAACAAGATAAACCGGGAGATGAAAGCTCTGGCTGAAAAGGATAGTCCCGGAGCCAAGGGATTCTTTTCACGTAAACAGGAGAAGTCTCCGGTTGTTAAATATATTGAAGAGCTTGAATCTAACTGCTTTGTATGTCAGAGGATAGTTCCAGTATTTGAAAGATATATTCATACTATCTTCCATATGTGGAAAAAGGATCCGTCTTTTAAAGAAAAGCTGGAAAAGAGTAAAGGCTTTTGTGTATATCATTATGGGATCCTATATGATAAGGGAGCTGAGCATCTGAATCAGCAGCAGTATGATGAATTCCGAACGGTTCTGAATAAAGTATATTTCGAAAATATGGAAAGAGTTAATTCAGATGTGTCCTGGTTTATTGATAAGCATGATTACAGAAATAAGGAGGCAGACTGGAAGAATTCAAAGGATTCAATTCAGCGAGCCATAATCAAGACAGAGCATACCATACTTGATGAATAGGAAAGCAATATGGATAATCACAATAGAAGAGATAAAATACTGGAAATAATTCAAAACAGTAATACACCGGTCAGCGCAACCAGACTTTCCAAAGATATGGGAGTCAGCCGTCAGATCATCGTAGGTGACGTGGCGCTGCTTCGGGCAGAGGGGAATGATATATTGTCAACCCCCAGAGGATATATCTCTGCACCTAAGGAGAAAAGTGCTACCAGAAGGATTGCAGTGAATCATAATGCTGAGGAAACTCAGGCAGAGCTGTATACTCTGGTGGATGAAGGCTGTACTGTTGAGGATGTAATAGTGGAGCATCCAATCTACGGACAGCTTATAGGCAGCCTCAGAATATCCAGCAGGTTTGATGTGGATGAGTTTATCAGGAAGTCAAAGGAGGAAAATGCCATCCCCCTTTCATCACTTACTGAGGGAATACATTTACATACTGTTAGTGCAAATAATGAAGAACAGATAAACCGGGCAGTTGAAAAATTAAAGGAATTAGGAATCCTTTTGTAAAAATTGTATATTTATAGCTATTTTATTAGAATATTTTATGCATTGACTTTTGAATGACGTGATACTATAATGTGTCACGTCATTTGTTTTGACAGGTGTCAAGACACCTAATAAACATCACACACTATATGTGATAAAAGGGAAAAAGAGGAATAAAAATGAGTAACAAAAAGAACAAACAAAACAAACAAGACAAGGCGGTAAAAGAAACCCTTGAAACAAAGGCTGAGGTTCAGGAGACTTCTGAAAAGAAAGAATCCGAAAAGAAGGAATCTGAAAAGAAAGCAGAAGTGAAAGAAAAAGGAATAAAAGGCTTCCTGAAGAGAAAGGATATCGAGATTTCTCTTAAGAGATATGGTATCGATGCTCTTGGTGCCATGGCACAGGGACTTTTCTGTTCCCTTCTGATCGGAACCATCATCAACACAATCGGAACTCAGTTCAATATAGGTTTTTTAACAAATACTGTAGCAACTGTAGGTGGAGTTGATTATACAGTGGGCGGACTTGCCAGCGCAATGAGCGGTCCTGCCATGGCTGTTGCTATAGCTTATGCTCTTAAGTGCCCGCCACTTGTTATGTTTTCTATGATAACCGTTGGCTTTGCGGCAAATGCCCTGGGTGGAGCAGGAGGCCCTCTTGCAGTTCTGTTTATTGCCATCATTGCATCTGAATTTGGTAAAGCTATTTCCAAGGAAACCAAGGTAGACATTCTGATTACACCACTTGTTACAATCGGAATCGGTATCTTCCTTTCATGGCTCCTTGCACCATGGCTTGGTAAGATTGCCATGAAGCTTGGTGATGTCATCATGTTCGCTACAGAACAGCAGCCATTTGTTATGGGAATACTTGTTTCAGTTATCGTAGGTGTTGCTCTTACACTTCCTATATCATCAGCAGCTATCTGTGCAGCCCTTGGACTTACAGGTCTGGCAGGTGGAGCAGCTGTTGCAGGATGTTCTGCACAGATGATCGGATTTGCTGTTATATCATTTAAAGAGAATAAATGGGGAGGACTTGTTTCTCAGGGAATAGGTACTTCAATGCTTCAGATGGGAAATATAGTTAAGAATCCTCGTATCTGGCTGGCACCAACACTTGCATCTGCAATCACAGGACCTATCGCAACCTGCCTTTTCAAGCTTCAGATGAATGGCGCGCCAGTTTCTTCAGGAATGGGTACATGTGGTCTCGTAGGACAGATAGGTGTATATACAGGCTGGGTAAATGATGTTGCAGCCGGAACCAAGACTGCCATTACAACAATGGACTGGGTAGGACTTGTACTGATATCACTTGTTCTTCCAGCAGTATTATCTCTGATCTTTGATAAAATCTTCAGAAAAATCGGCTGGGTAAAAGACGGCGACATGAAGCTTGCATAAGAGCTTTCATAAGAATAATAAATGATTCTTGCACAATTAATTATATGTGATTATAATTGTAGGGAGTGGGTTTACCATGCCCTACAATTTTAATTTATGGGAAAGAGGAAGACATGAAAAAGATTGGTTTTGATAATGACAAATATCTTGATATGCAGTCCAAACATATCAGGGAAAGAATAGGACAGTTCGGCGGAAAGCTGTATCTGGAATTTGGAGGCAAGCTTTTCGATGATTATCACGCATCAAGAGTACTTCCGGGGTTCAAACCGGATTCAAAGATCACTATGCTTAAGCAGCTTAAGGAAGATGCTGAGATAGTTATAGCCATCAAGGCAGGAGATATAGAAAAGAATAAGGTACGTGGAGACATAGGTATCACATATGATATGGATGTTCTGCGTCTTATAGATGCATTCACAAATAACGGACTTTATGTAGGATCTGTAGTTCTTACTCAGTTTAAAGAACAGCCTTCAGCAGTTGCATATGAGAAGAAGCTTAAGGCTCTCGGACTCAAGGTATACCGTCATTATCCGATTGCAGGATATCCATCAGATATTCCTATGATCGTAAGTGATGAAGGCTATGGAAGAAATGATTATATAGAAACTTCAAGACCTCTGGTTGTAGTAACTGCTCCCGGTCCGGGAAGTGGTAAGATGGCAACCTGTCTGTCACAGCTTTATCATGAACAGAAGAGAGGCATCAAGGCTGGATATGCTAAGTTCGAAACATTCCCTATCTGGAATATTCCTCTTAATCATCCGGTTAACCTTGCTTACGAGGCTGCAACAGCAGATCTAAATGATATTAACATGATCGACCCATTCCACCTTGAAGCATACAACGAGACAGTTGTTAACTATAACAGAGACGTGGAAGTATTCCCAGTACTTAAGGCTATGTTCGAAAAGATTTCAGGAACAAGCCCATACAAGTCACCAACAGACATGGGAGTAAATATGGCTGGTCACTGTATAGTAGATGATGAGGCTACTCGTCAGGCATCAAACCAGGAAATCATCAGAAGATATTATCAGGCTCTCTGTGATAAGAGAAAGGGTGATGCTGGTGACAGCGCAATTCAGAAGATTGAGCTTCTTATGAAGAAGGCTGGAATCTCAGTTGCCGACAGACCAGTGGTTGCTGCTGCAAATATCAGAGCTGAGGAAACTGGAAATCCTGCAGCCGCTATGGAAATGCCAGATGGAAGCATCATTACAGGAAAGACATCAACACTTCTTGGTGCATCATCAGCACTTATACTGAATGCACTTAAGGTGCTTGCTGGAATAGATGACAGTGCAAAGCTCATTTCCCCACAGGTTATTGAGCCTATCATGGAGCTTAAGGTTAACTACCTTGGAAACCATAATCCGCTCCTTCATATTGATGAGATACTGATCGCATTGTCAGTAGAGGCGAATACAAACCCTGAAGCAAAGGCAGCATATGCACAGCTTCCTAACCTTGCAGGACTGGAGGTTCATTCTTCTGTAATCCTTTCACAGGTTGATGTGGGAGTATTCAAGAAGCTGGGCGTAAATCTTACTTGTGAGCCGCGCTACCAGACAAAGAAACTATTCCATACATAAAATAGTTAAAAAATTTGAAATTATGTATTTTTGATAAAGGTCGGATGACATATTGATGTTTCCGACCTTTATTGTTTCAACAAACATAAATCGTTTAATGCCGAATTGGGCATGATGAGTTATAATCATATAGGCGTTTTGATTATAGCTCGTATTTTCGTTAAAACATGGAGGAGAGAAATGAAAAACTTTAAGAGAGTGTTGTGTGCTGCATTGGCGGGTGCCCTTGCGTTCAGCATGGTAGGCTGTGGTAAGGGTAATGGAAATGGGAAGAAAGATAATTCCTCAAGTAGCGCACCGGGGAAAACAAGTGAAGCAAAAAATGAATCGCCGGATTATGTATTCGAGCTGGATGAATCATTTAAACTGGATGGTATAATTGGTGATGTTTCAGCT